>NZ_BDLP01000093.1:0-13194 GCF_001950415.1 Roseomonas sp. TAS13 | reverse complement strand
GCCCCGGGGGGGGGGGTGGGTCAACCGAGGCGGGACAGCACCTCCGCCAGTGTGGGCGCGCCCAGGCGTCCGCCGGGGCGCTCGCATTTGATCGCCGCGGCGGCATGGGCGAAGCGCACCCGCTCCCCGGTGCCGAGGCCGCGCACCAGCCCATGGACATAGGCCCCGTGCCAGATGTCGCCCGCGTTCAGCGTGTCCACCGCCCGGATCGGCTCCGCCGGGAAAGGCTGGAGCGAATCCGGGGCCGCGCGTTCCCAGACCAGGGCGCCCTGCGCGCCGAGCGTGACGCCGACGACCTCCGCCCCGGGCAGTTCCGCGACAAGGCCGCGCAGCGCCTCCCCGGCCGGCTGGCCGGGGGAGAGGGCATCGAGCGCGACCTCCGAGAAGAGAACATGGTCGGCCAGCGGCATCAGGCGGTGCAGGATTTCCGGCGGCGCGAGGTCCGCGTCCAGCACCGTGGGTACGCCGATGCTCCGGGCATGGCGCATCGCCACCTCCCCGGCATCGGGCCAGCGCACATCCACCAGCACGGCCCCGGCCCCTTCCAGCCGTTCCAGCGGCAGGGCCACTGGCGCGGCATAGAGGCACGGGTCGAAATAGGGCACCACCAGCCGCTCGCCCGCCGGGTCCACCAGGATGGCCGAGACCGGCGTGCGGGCCCCCTCCCGTTGGAGCAGGTGCCCGACATCGATGCCGTCCGCCGCCAGGTTGTCGAGGCAGGCCTGCCCGTTGGCATCCCGCCCCACCAGGGACCAGAGCTCCACCGGATGGCCGAGCCGGGCGATCGCGGCCGCCGCGCTGACCGCCATGCCGGAGGCGATCTGCTGCATTCCGCGCGGCAGGAGCTTCACGCCGCGGCCGGGGATCTCGTCGACGAGGAAGCTCGTCTCCCACAGCACGCCGCCGATGCAGATGACGCGTCCGTCGCCGGCCACCTTCGTTTCCCCGCCGTTTCCCGCCGCCCCTGTCAGGCGGCGTCTTCCTCGTAGTGGTAGCGGAAGTCGCAATGCGAGGCGCCGCCCATGATGGTCTGCGTCCGCTCCATCTTCAGCTTCGGGTCATAGCCCTCGCAGAAGGCGCCGTCGCGCTGGCAGGAGAGCAGGTGCCCGATCTCGCCCAGGCCCATCGCCCTGTACATCTCGGCATAGCGGCAGCGGGTGACGTTGAAGGCGAAATGCGTCGCGTCGCGGCCCACCGTCTCGATCTCCAGCGCCCCGCCGGCGGTCCAGTGGCGCTGGATGTCCACGAAGCTCTGCAGGCTGGTGCCGCCGGGGGTGGAGGCCGCGAATCCAGCGGCCTGGGCGATGGCGGAGCGGCGAACGGATTCGGCGATCAGCTCCTGCGCCGCCTCCCGCCCCAGCTTCGCCTTCAGCGTCTCGTAGACCTCCTTCAGCAGCTCCGCCTCGATGCGGCGGCGCTCGATGATCGGGGTGACGGCCTGGTCCTCTGGCATCGGAAACTCCTCGGAGCGCGTTCCGCCGGGCGGTGCGCCCCCGCTTGTTGTCTGCGCCGCGGATGCACGCTCCGCGGCGGTCCGCTCAGCCGCGGCGGAGACGTTGCTCCGGCGGCACGAAATAGGGCGTCGGGGCCAGTTCCGGCTCCTCGAACGCGACCACGGCATCGTAGTGCCGCCCGACCTCCTCGGCGAAGAGCGCCTGCCCGATCTCCCGCGCCAGGGTTGTGCAGCCGGTGCCCACGGCCGGGATGTCGCCGGACAGGATGCCGTGGCTCGACGCGGCGGCCGGCCCCAGCAGCCGCAACCGCGCCAGGGCACCGGCGAGCAGCGAGGCGGGGTCGCGCGGCGTCAGCTCGAAGCCCTCGCCAAGATAGGGCGCACGGGCCAGCTCCGGATAGCGCGCGGCCTCTTCCGGCGCGACGCGGTCGCCCCAGAGCTGCATCGCGTCGCGGAAGGCGGCGAGTTCCGGCATGCGCGTCGGATCGACCGTGAAGCCGGTGCCGAAGATCACCGCGTCGAAGCGCTGCGGCCCTTCCGCCGTGGTCACGGTCACGCCCTCCGCATCCGCCGCCACGTCGCGCCAGCGTGCGTTGAAGACGAGCCGGAACCCCGGATGCCGCTCGCAGCGGAGCACGGATTCATGCGGCGGCGGCGAGGCCTCGCCGGCGGTGTAGGTCAGGAAGCGCCAGCGCGTCGCATCGTCCAGCCGCCCGAAGCCGCGCAGGAAGCCGGAAAAGACCATGCCGCGCGTCTTGTTCACCTGCGGCAGGAAGGCGCGGCGGGTGAACATGGTCACCTTGGCGACGCCGGCCTCCAGCGCCGTGCCGGCATTGTCGAAGGCCGAGGCATTGGCGCCCAGCACGGCGATCCGCCTGCCCCGGAAGCGGCCGAAATCGACGACGGGGTCCACCGAGTGGAAGACCCGTCCGGTGGCCCGTGCCGCCGCGTCGCGCACCCAGAGGAGATAGGCGAGCCAGTCCAGCCGGTGGATCTTGTACAGCCTCTCCCAGCCCTCGGCGCCGTGCTGCGCCTCCCACCAGGCGCGGAAGGTGAGGGAAGGGATGCCCAGGTCCGGCCCGGTCAGGTGCTTGGGCGAGCGCAGGGTCGGCATGCGGGCATAGGTGCCCCAGGGGCCTTCCTCGCCACGCCGGGCACGGTCGATGACCCGGATGTTGCGGATGCCGTCGCGGATCAGCGCGAAGCCCGCGGTCTGCCCGAACATGCCGCCCCCCACCACCAGCACGTCCAGCACGGGGGTGCCGTCGGCGGCCGGGATGCCGAGCGGCCAGTTGGCCGGCGGGTGGTTCAGCCGGACGAGGTCGCGCCGGACCTCCGCCTCCAGCGCCGCGAGGCCGCTCATGCGATTTCCTCCGGGACCGGGGCAAGGTCGCCCGGCGGCGTCCAGCCGCGCCCCGGCACCGAAGCCAGGAGCGACTTCGTGTAGTCGTGCTGCGGATCGCCGAAGACCTGCACCGCCGTGCCCTCCTCCACCACGCGGCCCCGGTGCATCACCGCGATGCGGTCGCAGATCTGTGCCGCGACGCGCAGGTCGTGAGTGATGAACAGCACCGAAAGGCCCAGCCTCCGCCGCAGATCGGCCAGCAGGCGCAGCACCTGCGCCTGCACCGAGACGTCGAGGGCCGAGACCGCCTCGTCCGCCACCAGCACCTCGGGGCGCAGGGCCAAGGCCCGGGCCAGGCCGATGCGCTGGCGCTGCCCGCCGGAGAATTCATGCGGGAAGCGGTCCATGGCATCGGGGCGCAGCCCGACCAGCTCGAACAGGTCGCGGGCATGGGCCATGGCCTCCGCGCGCGGCGTGCCATGCACCATCGGCCCCTGCGCCACCAGCTCCCCCACCCGGCGGCGCGGGTTAAGCGAGGCGAAGGGGTCCTGGAACACCATCTGGATGCGCTTCGTTTCCGCCCGCATCTCGCGCGCCGAGAGCTTCGCGAGATCGGTGCCGCCCAGCCGGATGCTGCCCTCGTCCGGGTCCAGCAGCCGCACCACGCAGCGCGCCAGGGTGGACTTGCCGGAGCCGCTCTCCCCCACGATGCCCAGCGTGCCGCCCTTGGGCAGGCTGACGCTGACATCGTCCAGCGCCTTCACGATGCGCCGGCTGCGGCGGAACAGCCCGGCCTTGCCATAGGTCTTGCTCACCCCCCGCACCATCAGCGCCGGCCCGGCGCGCAGCGGGGGTCCCTCCGGCGCGGCGGGACGCAGCGGCGGCACGGCGGCGATCAGGGCGCGGGTATAGGGGTGCTCCGGCCGGTTCAGGATGTCCCCGGCCTCGCCCTGCTCCACCACCACGCCGTGCCGCATCACCGCGATCCTGTCGGCGATCTCCGCCACCACGCCGAAGTCGTGGGTGATGAACAGCACCGCCGTGCCGTGCTTCGCCTGCAGGTCGCGGATCAGCGAGAGGATCTGCGCCTGGGTGGTGACGTCGAGCGCCGTGGTCGGCTCGTCGGCGATCAGCACCTCCGGCTCCAGCGCCAGGGCCATGGCGATCATGGCGCGCTGCCGCTGCCCGCCCGACAGCTCGTGCGGATAGGCCCGCAGCGCCCGGCGCGGATCGGGAATCCGCACCTCCTCCAGCAGGGCGAGCACCCGGCGCTCGATCTCCGCGCCATCGAGGTCCGTATGGATGCGGAAGCTCTCGCCGATCTGGTCGCCGATGCTGCGCAGCGGGTTCAGCGCCGTCATCGGCTCCTGGAAGATCATGGCGATGCGCGCCCCGCGCAGGCGCCGCATCTCCGCCTCGGACTTCGCCAGCAGGTCCTCGCCCGCCAGCAGCACCTGCCCGGCGGCGACGCGCACGCCCTCGGGCAGCAGGCGCATCACCGCGCTGGCGGTCATGGACTTGCCGGAACCGCTCTCGCCCACGACGCAGAGGATCTTCCCCCGCTCCAGCGTCAGGGTCACGTCCTGCAACGCATAGGGCCGGTCGGCGCCGGACGGCAGGGCGACGGAAAGGTTGCGGATCTCCAGGCAGTCCATCAGCTCCGCCCCTTCAGCCGGGGGTTCAGCGCATCGTTCAGCCCCTGTCCCACCAGGGAGACGGCCAGCACCGCCACCAGGATCGCCACGCCCGGAATGGCCGAGACATACCACTGCGCCCGCAGCACGCCCTTGCCCGCGCCGATCAGGTTGCCCCAGGAGGCGATGTTCGGATCGGACAGGTTGAGGAAGGCCAGCGCGCTTTCCAGCAGGATCGCCGTCGCCATCACCACCCCGGCATAGACGATCACCGGCGGCAGGGCATTGGGCAGGATCTCGCGGAAGATGATGCGGAGGTTGCCCATGCCCAGCACGCGGCAGGCCTGGACGAATTCCCGCTGCCGCAGGCTCAGGAACTCCGCCCGGGTCAGCCGCGCCGTGGCGGGCCAGGAGACGAGGCCGATCGCCAGCGTCACCGTCACGATGTCGGAGCCGAAGACCGCCACCAGCACCAGCAGCAGCAGGAAGTTCGGCAGGGTCTGGAAGGCCTCGGTCACGCGCATCAGCGCATCGTCCACCCAGCCGCCGTAATAGCCGGACAGCGCCCCGACCACGATGCCGATGGCGATCGAGATCAGCGTCGCGACGATGCCGATCAGCAGCGAGACGCGGGCGCCATAGAGGATCTGCGCCGCGATGTCGCGGCCCGAGGGATCGGTGCCCAGCGGGAAGCGCGGATTGGCGCCGGGCCATTGCAGCGGCCGCCCGGCCAGGCGCAGCGGGTCGTCCGGATAGAGCAGCGGCGCGGCGAGGGCGGCCAGCACCACCAGGGCCAGCAGCAGCAGGCCGATCACCGCCGGCGGGCTGCGGAGATAGCGTCGGAAAGCGTCCATGGCCTCGTTCAGCGGTCGGCGGCGATGCGCGGGTCGAGCTTCGCGTAGAGCAGGTCCACGCAGAAATTCACCACGATCACCAGCAGGGCGGAGGTGAAGACGATGCCGAGCAGCATGTTCAGGTCCCGCTGCACCACCGCGTCATAGGCGAGGCGCCCGAGGCCGGGCAGGGCGAAGACGCTTTCCACCACCACCGAGCCGCCGAGCATGGTCCCCGCCTGCAGCCCCACCAGCGTCACCATCGGCAGCAGCGCGTTGCGCAGCGCATGTCGCACCACCACCCCGGTCTCGCCCAGGCCCTTGGCGCGGGCGGTGCGGATGAAGTCCTGCGTCATCACCTCCAGCATCGCGGCGCGCATGATCCGCAGATAGGTGGCGAGAAAGATCAGCGCCAGCGTCGCGGTGGGCAGGACGAGATGCCAGGCGATGTCCGCCGCCCGCGCCAGCCCCGCATGGCCCGCCCCGATCTCCTCGAACCCCCCGGCCGGCAGCCAGCCGAGATTGACCGCGAAGAGCACGATGCCCATCAGCCCGAACCAGAAGGAGGGCGTGGCGTAGAAGACCAGCCCCAGAGTGGAGATCAGCGTGTCCGGCCAGCGGTTCACCCGCCGCGCCGCCAGCACCCCCAGCGCCGTGCCGGCGGCGAAGGAGAAGCAGAGCGCCGAGCCCATCAGCAGCAGCGTGACCGGCAGCCGCTCGCCGATCACCTGCACCACCGGCTGCCCGTAGATGGCGGAGAAGCCCAGGTCGAAACTCAGCAGCCGCAGCAGGTAGCGGCCGAGCTGCACCGCCACCGGGGCGTCGAGCCCATAGAACTGGCGGAGCTGTTCCATCTGCACCGGGTCGCCGCCGCCCATCTGCGCCATCAGCGCATCGACCGTGTCGCCGGGGGCGAGCTGGAGCAGCAGGAAGAGGCCGACCAGGATGATCAGCAGGGTCGGCAGGCTGGCCAGCAGCCGCCGCCCCGCGAGCGCCAGGACCCGCACCGGATCAGCCGGCGGCGAGCCAGGTGTCGTGCCAGTCGCCCGAGCCCCAGCGCGGGTAGTTCATGCCGTTCCGCACCCGCTTGCTGGCGGCGGTCTGGAACTCACGCTCGGTGATCATCCAGATCGGCAGCGCCTCGTTGATCTCCTTCGTCCACTCGGCATAGAGCGCCTTGCGCTTCGCCGGGTCGAGCTCCGCCGCCGCCCGGTCGGTGAGCTCGTCGATCTTCTCGGACTTCCAGCCCCACTGGTTGGTCCAGGGCGCGCCCTTGGGGCTGCCGGACCGGTACCAGACGGTGGTGGAGACCGCCGGGTCGCCGCGGTACTGGTGCCAGCCCGTGGCCATGTCGAAGTTCCAGTCGCGATAGACGGCCGCCAGTGCCCCGGCGATGTCGAGGTTCACGATCTCCACCCGGATGCCCACCGGTTGCAGCGACTGCTGGATATAGGTGGCGAGCAGCGGCACGTCCTCGCCGTTCTGGATCGGCACGAGGCGCAGGGTGAAGCGCACCCCGCCGGCGCCGCGCCTGTAGCCCGCCTCGTCCAGCAGCGCCTCGGCCTTCTTCCTGTCAAAGGCATAGGGGAACTTCACGTCCGCCGGATAGAAGGAGGTGGAGGAGGAGGGGATGGGGCCATTGGCGGGGTGGCCCTGGCCGTAGAGGAAGTTCTCGATGAAGAAGGGCACGTCGATCGCATGGGCGATGGCCCGGCGCACCCGGACGTCCGACAGCTCCTTCCGCCGGTGGTTGAATTCCAGCGTGTTGTTGAAGGCATTCGCCTCCGTGCCCCGCGTGGTCACGGTGAAACGGTCGTCCTTCGCCAGCCGGTCGAGATCGGCCATCGGCAGGCCGTTATAGGCCGAGACCTGGATCTGCCCCGATTCCAGCGCCGCCGAGGCCGCCGAGCGGTCGTTGATGAAGCGCCAGACGATCCGGTCGAGATAGGGGAAGCCCTGGCGCCAGTAGTCCGGGTTGCGCTCGGCGATCACGTACTGGCCGCGCTCGTACTGCACGAACCGGAAGGGGCCGGTGCCGACCGGGGCGGTGTTGGCCGGGTTCTCCAGCACGTTGGTGCCGGCGAAGAGGTGCTTCGGCACCACGTAGCCGAGGTCGCAGAGCGCGCGCAGCAGCAGATCCAGCGGCATGGGCCGGGAATAGCGGAAGACGGCGGTGCGCTCGTCCGGCGTGTCCACCGCGGTCAGGTATTGCTGCAACTGGGTGGAGTAGTTGAGCTGGGTCTTCCACAGCTCCATCGCGTTGTACTGCACGTCGGCCGAGGTGAAGGGCTTGCCGTCATGCCACTTCACGCCCTCGCGCAGCCGGAAGGTGATGGTCTTGCCGTCCGGCGCCGCCTCCCAGCCCGTGGCGAGCACGCCGACAGGCTTGCCCCCGGCATCGAGGTCCACTAGGGATTCGATCATCTTGCTGGTGATGATATAGACGCCGGTGGAGGCGCGCAGGGCCGGGTTCAGGATGCGCTGCTCGCCCGCCAGATGCGCCGTGAGCACCCCGCCCCGGGTGACGTCGCCCGCCGCGCCCTGGGCCAGGGCGCGACGCCCGAGGAGCGTGCCGGCGGCGAGGGCAGGGGCCAGCAACAGGGCATCGCGCCGGGTCGGCTTCATGGTCGCACCTTCCGATAACAGAATCGTAAGGGCCACGATAATCCGTTTTGCCGTGCCGTAAATCACGACAAACCGGCGTTTTTTCAAAAATTATACGGTCCTGCCGCATGACGGGGACGCAGACCGGAATGAGGGGTCCCGGAACGCGCTTCCGCCCGCGGCAGGTCCCTTGCGGGAGCTCAGGGCGCGAGGGACGCGGCCGGGCGTCCGGTCGCCTCCCAGGGCAGGACGGCAGGCGGGCCTTCGTTCAGCGCGATGCGGACGGGCAGCCAGGCGGCGCCGTGGTCCACCTGACCCTCCATCACCAGGAGGACGGCCAGATAGGCCACCAGCAGCGTGCCGGTGACGGCCAGCGCCCCGAGAAGTTCGGGGAAAAGGCTTTTCCTTCGCATGGGGCATCCTCATGAGGGGGGATCACAAGGGACAGGATCAATCCGGGCCCATTACTGAAGCGTTTCATGACAGCCGCAACATAAATCCTCACGCGCAGGAGATCCGAAAGCGCTTCTTCCTCCGGTTGCACCTCCGCGCGCCGGCGGAACGGCGGCGGCCGGTTTTGCCCTTGGGTGTGCGGCGCGCGGCGTCCATAAGGGAAAAGGGGAACGAAACGCGTCCTTCTCCACCGAATCCGCCGCGGCGGCACCGAGCTTTGGGAGTTCCGGATTGGAAAACTGGCTGATCCTCCTGGTCCTGCTGCCCGGCTTGGCGGCGTTGCTCCTGCTGCTCTTCCGCCGACCCGCCGCCCTTCAGGCGGAAACCCTGATGCCCCTGGTGGAACGGCTGGGCGCGATCCAGTCCGGCGTCGGCGAGCAGCTGGCGCAACAGGCGCGTGAGGTGGAGGCGGCGCTGTCGGCCCAGAACCAGCGGCTGGCGGAGGCCCAGGCCCTGGCGGCGGAGCGGGCGAGGCTGCAGGAGGTGGCGCTGGCCGAGCGGATGGCCCAGGCGACCCGGGCCATGACCGAGAGCCTGATCGAGCAGGGGCGGCGGGTGAACGAGACGGTGGCGGCGCAGAACGAGCGCCTGAACGCCGCGCTCACCGGGCAGAGCGAGCGGGTGGCGCGGCAGCTCACCGAGCAGTTCGCCGCCACGCAGGAGACCGCCAAGGCCATCGGCGAAAGGCTGGCGGTGATCGACGCGGCGCGCGGCAATATCGAGGCGCTGGGCGCGCAGGTGACGACGCTGTCGGGCATCCTTTCCAACAAGCAGTCGCGCGGCGCCTTCGGCGAGGTTCAGCTGCGCCGGCTGGTGGAGGACCGGCTGCCGGCGGACGGCTATTCCTGGCAGCATACGCTGAGCAACCGGCACCGCGCCGACTGCCTGATCCACCTGCCGCACCCACCCGGCCCGGTGGTGGTGGACAGCAAGTTCCCGCTGGAGGGCTGGCTGACGCAGCGCGATTCCGAGGGGCGGGAGCGCGACCTCGCGGCCAAGGCCTTCGCCAGCGACATGCGCAAGCATGTCGGCGACATCGCCACCAAGTACCTGATCCCCGGCGAAACGGCGGAAGGGGCACTGCTTTTCGTGCCCTCCGAGGCGATCTATGCGGAGCTGCACGCCACCCAGGCGCCGCTGGTCGAGGAAGCGGCGCGGATGGGGGTCTATATCGTCTCGCCCTCCACCCTCTGGGCCGTGCTCGGCACGATGCGGGCGCTGATGCAGGACGTGCGCATCCGGGCCGAGGCCCGGCGCATCCAGGACGAGGTGAAGCGCATGGCCACCGAGGTCGGCCGCCTCGACACGCGGGTGGCCAAGCTCAAGAAGCATTTCTCCGACATGCAGGACGATGTGCGGATGATCGACATCACCACGGAGAAGATCGTCCGCGCCTCCGAACGCATGGCGGCGGTGGAGCTGGAGGAGGCGGCCGGCGCACCGCCCGCCGTGTCGCTGGCCGAGGCCTCCCCGGCCTCCCTGCCGCGGGCCTGAGCGCACCCCGTGCCCGCCTTGCCGGAGTAGGTCCATGCTCGATCCCTTGACCCTGGACCAGCTCCGCGTGCTGGTGGCGGTGGCGGATACGGGCAGCTTCTCGGCCGCCGCGCGCCGGCTGCAGCGCGTGCAGTCGGCGGTCAGCCAGTCCATCCAGACGCTGGAAAGCACGCTGCGCCTGACCCTCTTCGACCGGACCGGGAAGAAGCCCCACCCGACCGAGGCGGGGCGGGTGATGATCGCCGATGCGCGGCGGCTGCTCGACAGCGCGGCGGCACTGCGGGAACGGGCAGCCAGCATCGCCACGGGGCTGGAGGCGGAGCTGACCGTGGCGGTGGACCAGCTCCTGCCGCTGGACGCCATCATGTCGGCGCTGCGCGCGCTGAGGCTGGAGTTCCCGCAGCTCCAGGTCCGGCTGCTGACGGAAGGGGTCGGCGCGCCGGAACGCTATCTCCGGGACGGGCGGGCGCATCTGGCCGTCTATGCCACCGTCGTTACCGGGGTCACGGATCTGGAGCGCGAGTTCCTGACCGACGTGGCCATGGTGCCGGTGGTGAGCAGCGCCCATCCCCTGGCCGCGATGGAGGGGCCCCTGTCGCGCGACGTGCTGTCGGAGCACGTGCAGCTCGTCCTGACCGATGTTTCGGAGCAGACCGGCTGGTCGGTCGGCGTGGTCAGCCACCACGTCTGGCGCTTCGCCGACATGCACACCCGGCTGGAATTCCTGCTGGGCGGCTTCGGCTGGTGCAACATGCCGCTGCATCTGGTGAAGCCGCATCTGAGCGGCGGCGCGCTCAAGCGCCTGCATCCCAAGGAGCGGGACGGGTTCAGCGTGGCCCTTTCCGTGGTGCACCGGCGCCAGAGCCCGCCGGGCCAGGCGGGACGCTGGCTGATCGAGCATCTGCGGGAGCATCTCGGCAAGGGCGGCTGACGCCGGGCGCGGGGAGGGGGGACGGATCGCCGTCCGCGCCATCCCATGCCAGGATGGCCGCCATGGCCATCCTCGCCGAGACCACGATCCCGCGCAGCCTGGATCTCCTGGCCGTGCGCTGCCTCGGCGCCGGGCCGGGCCGGCGGGTGGAGGCCTGGCTCTTCGAGGACGAGGCCGTGCGGCGGGGCGTGGAGGAAAGGCTGCGCGCGGCGGGCATCGAGGCCAGGCTGCGCAGCGCCTACAAGCCGCTGCTGCACTTCTTCCTGGAGGAAGCGTCGCTGGAAGGGGTCACGGCGGTCCGTATCCGCTACCCCGTCCATGCCGCGGCAAACCCGCTTCGCTTCCGGATGGAGGCCTATCCCCTGGCCGGGCTGCTGGGTGGCCGGATGCTGCGCTTCGAGCCCGGAGGGGACGACCTGCATTACGAGGTCGGCCTGTTGCGGGAGGGCGGCGGCGAGGAGCGCCATCGGGTCTTCGCGCCGAACCGGCTCCGGCGGGACCTGCTGGGCCGGGAAAGCCTCTCGCCCTGCGGCTGGTGGTGCCGCTGGGACGCCGGACCGGACGGGCAGGTGGTGGAGGGCGAAGCCTTCGAGACGGAATACGAGGCGGCCTTCCGGCTCGCGATGGAGAGCCTGGACCGGCACGAATGGGGCGAGTCGGGGCCGTGTTTCGGCGTGCTGGAGATGCGGGTGGAAACAGGCGGCATCGAGCGGCCCCTGCCCTATGACGGGGAATGCCTCAGCACGCGGGAGGCCCTGCATGAGGATCTCTATTTCTCGGCCCTGGAGTTCTGCGGGGCGCGCGCCGGGCTGCCGCCCGGGGACCGGCGTTTGCAGCCTGGCCAGATCGTGCCGGACATCTGGCCCGGGGAAGGACAGACCCGTCTGCGGGTCGCCATCCAGCCCAGGGAAATGGCGGAGAAGGGGGACAAGGGATCGGGCCGCGGGGCCGCCGAAGGGGAAGGCGAGCTGGAATCGGCCGCCCGGCCCCTGCCGCTGAAGCGGATCGCGCGGGAACTGGAGGCCCTGCCCGGGGAGCGCTTCGAGGCCTTGTCGGTGCAGGGCAGACCGGTGCGCGGGGTGCATGTGCCCGGCGAGACCGGGATCGGCCTGGTGGTGACGGCGGGGCAGCATGCCAACGAGACCTCCGGCGTGGTTGGGGCGCTGCGGGCCGCGCGGGTCCTGGCCGGGACGGGAAGGCTGGGTTTTGCCCTGATTCCGTTGGAAAATCCGGACGGCTATGCGCTGCACGAGCGGTTCCGGCGGGTACACCCGCATCACATGCATCACGCGGCGCGCTATACGGCGCTGGGAGACGATCTGGAGGCGCGGGACGGCCCGCCCTGGCATGAGAAGGCGGTCCGGCTGGAGGCCTTCCACCGGATCGGCGCCAGGTTGCACGTGAATCTGCACGGCTATCCTGCCCATGAATGGACGCGGCCCCTCTCGGGCTATCTGCCGCGCGGCTTCGAATCCTGGAGCATCCCCCGGGGGTTCTTCCTTATTCTCCGCCATGGGCCGGGGCTGGACGGGATGGCCGGGGCGCTGATGCGCCACGTGGCGGAGCGTATCGCGGCCGTCCCGGGGCTGGCAGCCTTCAACCGGCGGCAGGCGATCCTCTACGAGGCGCATCTGGGGGAGGCGCCACAGCCGAGCCATGCCGGGATCCCCTACAGCATCGCGCCACGGCCCCGGCCAGGACCGCCCCTGGCGCTGATCACGGAGTTCCCGGACGAGACGGTCGAGGGGGAGGATTTCCGTCTGGCTCATGCGGTGCAGCGGGAGGCGGTGCTGGCGGCGGCGGAATGGCTGGAGGGCGGGTGGAACAGGGTTCCCGTCGCCTAGGCTGCGCCCTGCCAGCCGGGCGCCAGCGCCTTTGTCATGCGGCTGATCGAAAAACATCACGAAGCTGTCGAAAAGGCTTTGACAGCTTTCTTTATGGCCCGTATAAGCCCGTTCACCGGCGGCGAGGTGCTGTGAAGTGCTTCTGACGCGGGTTTCCTGCCGACAGGTTGGATGTTCACTGGAGGGGATGCTTCCTGGCGAGGGGGTATCTCTGAGGGTGGATGTTCTGTCTCTGAGGTGCGGGAATTGTTCCTTGAAGGTGTGAATAGGGGTTTTACTGTAGGAAGCCTGGATGTTTTGCTTGAGTGATTTGGCGCGAGTGTGCTGGATGACTTGAGTGGGACCGTGGCTGATCTGGCGGTGGACTGGCGGGCCTTGAGAGGCTGGGAGCTGGTGCGTGCTTGAACTGGAGCGGAGGCGTCTGGGCTGTTGTGCCTGGGTGCCGAGGTGCGGGGAGGGATGCGTGGCTGGCGTCTTGGCGGAGCGGGGAGTGTTGGTTTGCGGCGGGTTGGCTGCTGGTGGACCTGGGGACAGGGCGACATCTGGGTGATGTGAGAGAGTGAGCGGGGGCCGAGGAAGGGTTCGGTTCTCGTGTGCCAAAGA
>NZ_BDLP01000092.1:0-13215 GCF_001950415.1 Roseomonas sp. TAS13 | reverse complement strand
TCGCCTTACGGTGGAGCTGTGCGTAGATGTGATCAAGAGACAGGTCCGCGACCGGCCCCTCGCCCCCGCCTGGGCCAAGGATGCCGACCGGATCGCCCGGCGCCGCCCCCAGCGCCCAGCGCGAGCCGGGACCCGAACCGGCCTCGTCATCGCCCTCATCCTCGCCATGCACGACCATGTCCACCTCCATCCAGGCAGCGGCGGGGCCGATGCGGCGGATGGTGTAGACGCGCGGGATGGCCGCGCGCGGCCCCTGCGGCCAGACGGGGGCGCCGTTGGGTCCGGCGACGGGCCATTCGGGGTCCAGCACGCCCGGCGGCGGGATCAGCAGGCGCAGGTGCATGCCGCCGACCGCGAAGCGCCCGAGGTCCGGCCCCGCCAGGCGGATGCGGCGCATATGCGGCGTGACGGCGGCGTTGGAGACCACGCGCATGGCGCGGAAATAGGGGAGCTGCGCCGTGTCACAGCCATCGCCGGCCCAGGCGAAGTCCGGCTTCAGCCCCTCTTCGAGATTCTCCACATACCAAGCCAGGAGGCCGCGCAGCATGGAGAGGGAGGCGGCGTCCTCCGAGGAAACATCGAGGCGCAGTGCCCGTCCTTCGGTCGTCAGCATGGCGCGGCCCAGCCGGTGCGAGATCCAGGCGAGGCCCTCCTCCCGCCGCACGGTGGCGCCGTAGTCGCCCAGCCCTTCGCAGAGCCGGTCGAGCTGACGCGGCGGGTCCGGAAGCTCGATCCGGGTGCGGGCACGCAGGGTCGTGATCGCGTTCATTCTCGGGGCCCTGAGATGGGACTTGTCCAGGCAGGACTTGTCGTGACACCCCAGCCTGGGAGGCTGGTGTATAATTGATAATGATTATCAATACAGCCTGAAACGGCCTTCCGCAACCGCCTTCCGGAGCAGCAGAGCCCATGACGGCACGCGCCGAACTCACCGAGAAGATTGTCCGCATCAAGATCGAGCGGGACCTCACCTGGGCGGGCCTCGCCGCCCTGGCCGGGGAGCTGAGCAAGGAATACGTGACCGCCGCCCTGCTGGGGCAGATGCCCCTGCCCGGGCCGGCGGCGGAGGCGATCGGGACGGAGCTCGGCCTCGACAGCTACGAGATCAAGCTGCTGCAGCAGCCGCCCTATCGCGGCTCGCTGCCGACGCAGGTGCCGACCGACCCGCTGATCTACCGCTTCTACGAGCTGATCTCGGTCTATGGCACGACCTTCAAGGCGCTGATCCACGAGGAGTTCGGCGACGGGATCATGAGCGCCATCGACTTCCGCATGGATCTGCAGCGCGAGCCCAACAATGCGGGCGACCGCGTGAACATCACGATGAGCGGGAAGTTCCTGCCCTACAAACAGTACTGAGGCGCTTCCCCGCGCGGCTGGCGGCCGGGGGGAGGCGAAGCCTCCGCCCGGGGCCGGAGCCTGCGCGCGCCGCCGCTACAGCACCGCGCGATACATCGCGACGACATCCTCCCGCACCATGTCGCGCGGGTTGTTGGCGAGGAGGCGTTGCAGCCCGCCGACCACTTCCTCCGCCATGCCGGGAAGATCCGCCTCGGTGACGCCGAGCTGGCTCATCCTCGTTTCCAGCCCGACACTTCCGGCGAGCTCCTCCAGCGCCGCGACGAAGGCCTCGGCGGCCTCCTGCGCGCTGGCGAAGCGGCGGCCCGGCAGGAGGCAGGGGGCGAGTTCGGCATAGGCTTCCGCCGCTGCCGGAAGGTTGAAGCGGAAGACCGGCCCCATCACCAGCGCGTTGCTGTGGCCGTGCGGCACATGGAAGCGTGCGCCGAGCGGATAGGACAGCGCATGCACCGCCGCGACGGAGGCGTTGACGAAGGCCATGCCGGCCAGCATCGCGCCCTCCAGCATCGCCTCGCGCGCCGGAAGGTCCGTGCCATCCGCCACCACGCGGCGCAGGTTGCCGCCGAGCAGGGCCAGCGCCTTCACCGCCAGCGCGTCGGAGACCGGGTTCTTGCGCGTGCGGCTGGTATAGGCCTCGACGGCATGGACCATGGCGTCGAGCCCCGTGGCGGCGGTGACGCGCGGCGGCATGCCGAGCGTCAGCCCCGCATCCAGCAGGGCGATATCGGGCAGGAGCTGCGGCGCGTAGATCGCCTGCTTCTCGTTGCGCTCGCTGGTGACGACCGAGGCCCAGGTGACCTCGGAGCCGGTGCCGGCGGTGGTGGGCACCTGGATCAGCGGCAGGCGCGGCCCTTGCGCCTTGTCCTGGCCGTAAAGCTCCTCGACCGCCTGGCCGGAGCGCAGCAGCAACGCCACCAGCTTCGCCGTGTCGAGCGAGCTGCCGCCGCCCAGCCCCACCACCCCATCCGCCGCGAAATCCCGCGCGGCGGCCAGGGTGGCGCGCACCGTGGCCACGGGCGGATCGGCCTGCACGCCATCGAGCACCCGCGCGGTGAGGCCGGCGGCGGTCAGGGCGGAACGGGCGCGCGCGGCCAACCCGCCTTCGACGATGCCACGGTCGCAGACGATGGCGACACGCTTCGCGCCCAGCCCGGCCATCAGCGTGCCCAGCCTGTCGAGGCCGCCCGTCTCCACGACGATGCGGGGGACGGAAAGGAAGGTGAAGCCGCCCATCAGTCGTAGTATTCCGGCGCCTTGCGGAAGCCGGGCCAGGCATCCGGGTCGTGGCCGGTCACCACCTGGGCCTTTGTGCGTTCCGCCAGATGGCGCAGCTTCTGCACGGAGCGCACCGTGTCCACCGTGGAGGCCAGGAAGCCGGGCAGCGCCTTCTCCTCCCAATGGTCGGTGGTATAGGCGGCATCGACGGTCAGCAGCATCGGCCCGCTCCTCGGCGGGCGGACCAGGAAGCTCTGGTGCCCCGGCGCGTGGCCCGGGGTGAAGACCGTGGTGAGCGTGCCGTCGCCATAAAGGTCGAAATGGTCGTCGTCGGTGCCGTTCAGGAACTCCCAGCGCAGGCCGGGGCGGTCGAAATCCTTGCGGATATAGCCGCCGGCCGCGAACCAGTCCGGGGTGAAGGCGTATTCGTATTCCGCCCGCTGCACCACATGCGTGGCGTTCGGGAAGCGGCCGATCGCGCCGGTATGGTCGAGATGCAGGTGGGATTGCAGCACGAAGCGCACGTCCTGCGGCCGGATGCCGAGGCCCTCAAGCTGCGCGACGCAGCCTTCCTCCGGCTTCATGTCCGGCCAGTACACGTCGCAGATCCCGCCCCAGTGGCCGCGTGCGTCGGTGGCGACCTCCACCGCATTGCCGCCGTCGATGATGGTGTGGCCCTGCGGATGGGTGATCAGGAAGAAGGGGACGGGGATCTCGTAGGGCGCGCCGTCGCCCTGGTTCATCTTGATGTTATGGACCTTGCACTTCAGCGTGCCCGACTGGAGCATGTAGAGCCGGATGTCGTTCATGGCGTTTCCCCGTCCTGTCGTCGCGCGTGCCTTGCCGGCACGTCAGAAGGCTTCGCGGTAGAGGGCGAGGGCGTCGGCCTCCGTCACCTCCACCGGGTTGTTCACCAGCAGCCGCGTCTGCTTCATCGCATCGGCGGCCAGCATCGCCAGGCTGTTGTCGGTGACGCCGACATCGCGCAGGCGGCGCGGGGCGCCGCTGCCGTCCATCAGCCGCTGCATGCTGTCCACGAAGTGCAGGGCGCGTTCCTCGGCCCCACCTGCGCCGGGACCGTTCAGCACCGTATCCAGCTCGGCATAGAGCGGTGCGGCGGCGCGGGCGTTGAAGCGCAGCACCGGCCCCAGCATCAGCGCGTTGGAGAGGCCGTGCGGCACGTGGTAGTGGCCGCCCAGCGGATAGGCCAGCGCATGCACGGCGGCGACCGGCGCATTGGCGAAGGCCTGGCCCGCCAGCATGGCGCCGAGCAGCATGGCCTCGCGCGCCGCGCGGTCCCGCCCGTCGCGGCAGGCGGCGAGGAGGTTGCCGCCGAGCAGGCGCAGCGCCTCCCGCGCCAGGGCGTCGGAGAGCGGGTTCTTCTTGTGCCGGCTGGTATAGGCCTCGATGGCGTGCACCATGGCGTCGATGCCGGTGGCGGCGGTGTGCAGCGCCGGCAGGCCCAGCGTCAGCTCCGCATCCAGCAGCACCGCATCGGCATAGAGCTGCGGCGCCACCACGCCCATCTTGGTGGTTTCGCCGGTGGTGAGGATGGAGATGTTGGTGACCTCCGACCCCGTGCCGGCGGTGGTGGGCACCAGGACCAGCGGCAGGCGCGAGCCCGTCACCTTGCCGATGCCGTAGATCTGCGGCAGCTCCTGCTCCGTGACCAGCAGCACCGCGGCCAGCTTCGCGACGTCGAGCGAGGAGCCGCCGCCCAGGCCGAGCACGATCTCCACCCCGGCCTCGCGTGCCTGCCGCACGCAGTCGAGCAGCACGGATTCCGGCGGGTCCGCCACCACCGCGTCGAAGACGGTGGCGCGGAAGCCCTCGGCCTCCAGCCCGGCCAGGACGGGGCCGAGAAGGCCGGCCTTCACCAGCCCCGCATCCGTCACCACCAGGGCGCGGCGTCCGGCGAAGCGGGCGGCCAGCATCTCGCCCAGGCGTTTTGCCCCGCTCCATTCCACCTGGATCGACGGGACCGTGCGGAACTCGAAGGTTGGCAGAGGGCCGGTGGACATGCGCTGCTCCGTTCGGGCTGTTCTGATGTTCCGGCTATCCCGCTGCCGGCGCCCGGCGCCCGCCGGTAGCGGGCGGCTCAGGGAGCGGACGAAAAGGGCGGGGCACGGCGTTTTCCTCGGATGAACCGTTTCGGTTCTGCTTTATACGAAGGGGCCGGCGAACCACGCCGGATTCGATTTCAAGAACGATCCTCCTGGGCCGCCGAAGCTGTCAAGCATCAGCCGGCGGGGTGCTTTCCGGGGCCGGGAACATGGCGGGCGCCGCCTGCAGGCTTCGGGATCGGGAGGGCCGGCGCCGCCTCCGGGCATCGCTGGTTCGCCCCGCGGAAACGAGGGGGGATCTGCCCGCGCGCTGCAAAATGAAGGGAAATTTAATCAATCATCCTGGCATCGCAGCGAAGTGATCCCTAACAGGACCCGCTCCGGGCTCCATGCCATTCCAGGCTGCCGAACGGGGAATGAAGACCACGCCATGCAGAGACTGACCACCTATATCCTCGTCGCCATGCTTCTCGGTATCGGCGTCGGCTATGCCTGCCACGAGGTCTGGCCCGATCCGAACACCTCCCGCGTCATCGCCGGCTACATCTCCCTGATCAGCGACATCTTCCTGCGCCTGATCAAGATGATCATCGCGCCGCTGGTCTTCTCCACCCTGGTCGTGGGCGTCGCCCATATGGGCGATGTCGGCGCTGTGGGGCGGATCGGGGGCAAGGCGATGCTGTGGTTCGTCACCGCCTCGCTGGTCTCGCTGCTGCTGGGCCTGGTGCTGGTCAACCTCCTGCAGCCGGGGGCCAGCCTGGACCTGCCGCTGCCCCAGGCCGGGGCGGCAAGCAGCGTCCAGGCCTCCTCGCTCACGCTGCGGGACTTCGTGGCGCATCTCGTGCCGGTCTCGATCTTCGATGCCATGTCGCGCAACGAAATCCTGCAGATCGTCGTCTTCTCGCTGCTCTTCGGCATCGCCGCCGCATCCCTGGGCGAGAAGGCGCGCCATGTCGTACAGTGGATCGAGGAGCTTTCGCACGTCATCCTGCGCGTCACCGGCTATGTCATGCTGATGGCGCCGCTGGCGGTCTTCGCCTCCATGGCGGCGATCGTGACCACGCAGGGCCTGGGCATCCTCGTCACCTATGGCAAGTTCGTGGCGGAGTTCTATCTCGGCCTGGCGATCCTCTGGTGCCTGCTGGCCGGGGTGGGCTTCCTGTTCTTCGGGCGGCGGGTGATCGAGCTGGTCTCGCTGGTCCGGCAGCCCTTCCTGCTGGCCTTCAGCACCGCGAGCAGCGAGGCCGCCTATCCGCGCCTGATGGAGCAGCTCGCGCGCTTCGGCGTGAGCCCGAAGGTGATCAGCTTCGTGCTGCCGCTGGGCTATTCCTTCAACCTCGACGGCTCGATGATGTACTGCACCTTCGCCGTCGTCTTCATCGCCCAGGCCTACAACATCGAACTCACCTGGGGGCAGCAGGCGGTCATGCTGCTGGTGCTGATGCTGACCAGCAAGGGCATGGCCGGCGTGCCGCGCGCCTCGCTGGTGGTGATCGCGGCCACGCTTTCCACCTTCAACATCCCCGAGGCCGGGCTGCTGCTGATCATCGGCATCGACCAGTTCCTGGACATGGGCCGCTCCGCCACCAACGTCATCGGCAACTCCCTGGCGGCGGCCGTGGTCGGCAAGTGGGAAGGCGACCGGACGCCCGGGCCCGGCTCCCAGCCGCAGCCGGAACCGTCGCCCGGCACCTTCGACGAGGCCGAGGCGCGGGAAGCCGCCACGGCTCCGGTGGCCTGAAGGGAAACCCTGCTCCCCCCGGCGGAAGCCTGCCGGGGGCGCCCTTCAGACGCGCCGCCGGCGGCCGCGGGTCATCAGGCCCAGCACGTCGTCGTGCCAGGCATAGCGGTGCACCAGGGCCATCGCGACATGGCCGAGGATGAGCGCCAGCAGCACCCAGCCGAGGAAGCTGTGCAGCAGGTCCCCGGGTGCCGTCATCCAGGCGATCTTGCCCTCGAAGCCGCTCATCACCGGGATGCCATAGGGGGTGAAGGGCTCGCCGGAGCCGTATTGCCGCAACAGCGCCAGACCCGGGACGAGGATCATCAGCAGGTAGAGCACCAGGTGCCCGATCGTGGCGAGGCGCCCCAGCCGGCCCGGATGCGGCGGGCGACGCCGGATGTTTAGCAGCCCCCAGGCCCCCCGCAGCAGCACAAGCACGAGCAGCGTGAAGCCCATGGTGAAATGCGTGCTGCCGACAAACTTCGTCACCCCGGCCTCGGGCACGGTGACGTAGAGCAGGGCACCGGCGAAGTGCCAGGCGAAGCAGGCGGCCATCAGCCAGTGCAGCATGCGGCTGACGATGCCGTAGCCCGCAGGACTGTCCATGCGGGAACCCTCCTTCGGCCCTGGCCGGGGCGGTCCCCCGTGCCTTCCCGTCCGGGATCTGGTCCCGCATCCCCCGGCTGCCTAGCCATGGCCGGGCAGGTTGTGACCCGGTGGCGGCGGACGGAGGGCCCGCCGCCTGGGCGGGGTCTAGGAGAGCGCGCCCTGCCGCTCCATCCTGGGGGCCACGGAGCCGCGCTCCAGGAAGCTCTCGTCCAGGTCGGACACCCGCGCCGCGCCGGTAAGCGTCATGGCCACGCGCATCTCCTTGTCGATCAGGTTCAACAGGTTCAGCACCCCCGCCTCGCCCCCCGTCGCCAGCGCATAGACGAAGGCCCGGCCCAGCATGACCGCATCGGCCCCCATGGCCAGCGCGCGGACCACGTCCAGCCCGTTGCGGAAGCCGGAGTCGGCCAGGATCGAGAGCTTCCCCTTCACCGCCGCGGCGATGGCGGGCAGGGCCCGCGCCGAGGAGAGCACGCCGTCGAGCTGCCTTCCGCCATGGTTCGACACGACGATGCCATCCGCGCCGAAGCTCACCGCGTCACGCGCATCCTGGGGGTCGAGGATGCCCTTGATGACCATCGGCCCCTCCCAGAAGTCGCGGATCCACTCCAGGTCCTTCCAGGAGATCGACGGATCGAAATTGGCGCCGAGCCAGCCGATATAGTCCGCGAGCCCGGTCGCCTGGCCGCGGTAGCGCGACACGTTGCCCAGGTCGTGCGGCTTGCCCTTCAGCCCGACATCCCAGGCCCAGAGCGGATGCGTCATCGCCTGGACCATGCGGCGGAACGGGGCGTTCGGGCCGCTCATGCCCGAATGCGCGTCGCGGTAGCGCGCGCCGGGCGTCGGCATGTCCACGGTGAAGACCAGGGTCGTGATCCCGGCCGCCTTGGCCCGTTCCAGCGCGTTGCGCATGAAGCCGCGGTCGCGCAGCACGTAGAGCTGGAACCAGATCGGCTTCGTGACCGCCGCGCTCACCTCCTCGATGTCGCAGACCGAGACGGTGGAAAGGGTGAAGGGGATGCCCTTGGCCTCGGCCGCCCGCGCCGCCTGCACCTCGCCGCGCCGGGCGAACATGCCCGTCAGCCCGACCGGCGCCAGCACCACGGGCATCGACAGGTCCTGCCCCAGCACGCGCGTTTCCAGGCTCAGCTCGGACATGTTCTGCAGCACGCGCTGCCGCAGCGCGATCTCGGCCAGGTCCTCGACATTGCGGCGCAGCGTGCGCTCCGCATAGGCGCCGCCATCGGCGTAGTGGAACAGGAAAGGCGGCAGCCGGCGGCGGGCGGCCTCGCGATAATCGGACGGGGAGGAGATGATGGGCGAGAAAATCACGGGTCTGTCTTCCGGTCAGGGCCGCCGGTTCGCCCGGACAGCAGGGAACGAGGCGGGTTGGAACGGGCGAGGCGGGCCTCGTCCTCGTCGATCGCCTTCAGGGTGAGTCGCACGAAATCGATATGGGCATCCGAGGCGGCGCGCGCACGGTCGGGATCGCCGCCGAGCACCGCCTGCATCAGCAGCCGGTGCTGCTCCGCCAGGGCCTCGGAGACCCTTGGCACGAGATAGAGCTTCTCCAGGCTCTGCGAGGTGCTGGCCGCCAGCAGGTCGAACATGCCGCGGATGATCTGCTGCAGCACGAGGTTGTGCGAGGCCTCGGCGATGGCGAGGTGGAAGGCCGCGTCCACCTGGGCCAGCACGGCCGGCGTCGCCGCCTCGTCATCCCGCAGCGTGGCCTCGAAACGCCCGCGCAGACGGCTGCGATCCTCCTCCGTGGCGCGGCGCGCGGCATGGGCGGCGGCGGCGCCCTCCAGCGCGAGGCGGATCTCCAGCACGTCGTAGCGGTAGTCCGGGTTGTCGCGGAACAGCTGCTCCAGGGGCTCCACGATCGCCTGACGGCCCCAGTTGTCCCCCCTGGTGCCCTCCCCGCCGCCCGGCAGGGCGCGGACGAAGGTGCCGCCGCCCTGCCGGCTCGACAGCAGGCCCTGGCTGGCGAGCATCTGGATGGCCTCCCGCACCGAGGAGCGCGACACCCCGAACTCGCCGGCCAGCGCGCGCTCTGCCGGCAGCCGGTCGCCGATCCCGAAATCCCCCGCCAGCATCCGCTTCCGCAGCACCGTGGCGAGCTGCGAGGCGAGCCGTCCGCCCTCGGCGGGGGATGTCGCGTCCTGCTCCATCAGGGGATCATACCGGTCAGCCAGTAGGCCTGCGCCAGGGTGATCAGCCCGGCCATGCAGGCGAAGGCGAGGCTGTGCCGCACCGTGAAGCGGAAGAGGTCGGATTCACGCCCGACCAGCCCCACGGCGGCGCAGGCGATGGCGATGGATTGCGGCGAGATCATCTTGCCCGTCACGCCGCCCGTCGTGTTCGCCGCCACCATCAGGATGTCGGACACCCCGATCTGCTGCGCCGTCGTTGCCTGCAACGCGCCGAAGAGCGCGTTCGAGGAGGTGTCCGAGCCGGTCAGGAAGACGCCGACCCAGCCCAGGAAGGGCGAGAAGAAGGGAAAGGCCGCCCCGGTATGCGCCAGGGCCAGGGCCAGCGTCGCCGAAAGGCCGGAATAATTGGCGATGAAGGCGAAGGCCAGCACCATGCCGATGGAGTAGATCGGCGTGCGCAGCTCGGCCAGCGTCTCTCCGAAGGTCCGCACCGTCTCCAGCGGCCGCTGGCGCAGCAGCAGGGCCGAGAGCAGGGCGGCCAGGAAGATCGCCGTGCCGGTCGCGGAGAACCAGTCGAAGCGGTAGATCGCGTCATAGGGCACGGGCCCGGCGGTGATCGGCGGCATCTTCTCGACCAACCGGTGCAGCGAGGGCACGGGAATGGCGATGACCCAGCCGCTGAGCGCCCCGCCCGCCGCGAAGAGGCTCTTGAAGGGCTTGATGCTCCAGAGCGTCACCATGGCCGTGAGGATCAGGAAGGGCGACCAGGCCAGGATGATCTCGCCCGGCGTGTGGCGGCGTGCGGCGGCCGGTGCCATGCCGCCGACCGTTGCGACCTGCGCCCCGGCGGGCTGCGCCCGGGCCATGCCCGAAGCCTCCGCCTCCGCCGTCTCGAAGCGGAAGATCCGCGCCGGCTTCCAGACGCGCAGGAAGAGGGTGAGGCAGAGCAGGGAGGCCAGGGAGGAGGTGATGTCCGGCAGCTCCGGGCCGATGAAGTTCGAGGTCAGGAACTGCACGATGGCAAAGGAGCCGCCCGCGACCACGACCGCCGGCCAGGTCTCGCGCACGCCGCGCCAGCCGTCCATGATGGCCATGACCCAGAACAGCACGATCAGCGTCATGAAGGGCAGCTGGCGGCCCGCCATCTGGCCGATGACGAAGGGGTCCAGCCCCGTCACCTGTCCCGCCACGATCACGGGGATGCCCATGGCCCCGAAGGCCACCGGCGCCGTGTTCACGATCAGGCAGAGCCCGGCCGCGTAGAGCGGGCGGAAGCCCAGGCCGACCAGCAGCGCGGCGGTGATGGCGACCGGTGCGCCGAAGCCCGCCGCGCCCTCCAGGAAGGCGCCGAAGGAGAAGCCGACGATCAGCAGCTGCAGCCGCTGGTCCTCGGTGACCGAGAGGATGGAGGCCCGCACGATCTCGAACTGCCCCGTCCGGACGGAGATCTTGTAGAGGAACACCGCCCCGATGATGATCCAGGCGATCGGCCACAGCCCGTAGACAAAGCCATAGGCCCCGGAGGCCAGGGCCTGCCCCGCCGGCATGCCGTAGAACAGCACGGCGACCGCGAGGGCGAGCACGATCGTGATCGTGCTGGCGACATAGCCCTTCAGCCGCAGAACCGTCAGCGCCAGGAAGAAGAAGGCGATCGGCACGAAGGCGATCAGGCTCGACAGCCAGATATTGCCCAGGGGGTCGTAGTTCTGCGGCCAGGCCGACATGGATCGTCCTCCACACTCACGGATGCGAGTGGCTCTTGGTGAGGCTAAATTGGTCTGTCCAATTAAGCTTGTTTTCACTTCAAGTTGTTTTTATCGAAGCGGCCATCAGGCGGTCAACTATCTTTTAACTGTCCTATTCACGTTATTGGTCTGACCATTCGAGTGCTTCGCAGCGGATGTGCCGTGTTGCCGATCGGAGGAGGAATGGGCGAGCGGGGTGTGTATGGGACCGCCTGGCGGTGCCGTTCCGGCACGGAGCGCGATGTGCCTCCCATCCGGTAACCCGGTGTGGGGAAGGCTTCGTCTTCCCGTGTCAGCCCGAAGCAGGCAGGAGCCGAGGCCGGACCACGCCCCGGAGGACCCCCGCGCTAATCCCGGCGTGAGGCATGTGGTTGACTCCGGGGGAGAGGTTCTGCCTCTCCCGCCGGGGACCGAAGCCGTTCCCCGGGCCCCGGGCTCTCGTTGGCTCCGGTGGAGGCCGTCAGCCTGCGGCCTGAACCCCAAGGAACAGGTGGAGACGCGGGGCTCCCGAGAAGGAAAACACCGCCTTCGCGCGGGTGCCACCCGCGGTCCGCCGGAGAGCATGGCTCCCTGGCGCGATCCGGTCGAAGCGAGAACCAACGAGCCGGGTCAGGGCACGCGGTGTCCTGGCGGATGGGGACAGGGGGTCGACGCATTGCGTCGATGGCGGAGCCTTGTTCCCCGGGCGGAGCAGCGCCGGCCCCCGGCCCAATCAGCCCAGCGGCGGCAGGCAGGCCCCGGCCAGCAGCGCGAAGGCGCGGGCGCGGTGGCTGATCGCGTTCTTCCGCGCCGGGTCCATCTCGGCGAAGCTCAGCGTCTCGCCCGCCGGCACGAAGATCGGGTCATAGCCATGCCCGGCCTCGCCTCGGCCCGGCCAGATCCAGGTGCCATGCGCCTCGCCCAGGAAGCCTTCCGTGTGTCCGTCCGGCCAGGCGAGCACCAGGGCGCAGGAGAACCAGGCACCGTGGTCCTTTCCCTCAGGATCGGCCTCGCCGGCCTTGCGGGCGACCTCGGCCATGGCCCTGGCATAGTCGCGCGTGCCGTCCGGCTGCTTCGCCCAGTCGGCGGTCCAGACCCCCGGCAGCCCATCCAGCGCCGCGACCGAGAAGCCGGAATCATCCGCGAGCGCCACCTGCCCCGTGGCCGTGGCAGCGGCCAGGGCCTTGATCCGCGCATTGCCGAGAAAGCTGCTTTCCGTCTCCTCCGGCTCCGGCAGGCCGAGATCGCCCACCCCCGTCACCTCCAACCCCCAGGGGGCCAGCAGGGCGGCGACCTCGCGCACCTTGCCGGCATTGTGGGTGGCCAGGATCAGGCGCTTCTCCGTCAGGCGGCGGGTCATGCGGGGGCTCCCTCGGCGATGGCCTGCCGCTGCGCGGCGAAGAGTTCCTCCGTTCCGTGCCGGGCCAGGGCCAGCAGGCTGTCGAACTGCGCCCCGGTGAAGGGCGTGGCTTCCGCCGTGGCCTGGATCTCGACGATCCCGCCGGCATCGGTCAGCACGAAATTGGCATCCGCCCCGGCCGCGCTGTCCTCGGCATAGTCGAGGTCGAGCACTGCCTCGCCCTGCCACAGCCCGGCCGAGACCGCGGCCACATGCCCGGTCAGCGGGTTGCGCGACAGGATGCGCATCCGCCGGCAATGCTCGAAGGCGAGGTGCAGCGCCACCCAGGCGCCGGTGATGGCAGCGCAGCGCGTGCCGCCATCGGCGGTCAGCACGTCGCAGTCCAGCACCACGCTCATCTCGCCCATCGCGGCACGGTCGGTCACGGCGCGGAGCGAGCGGCCGATCAGGCGCTGGATCTCCTGCGTGCGGCCGGACTGCTTCCCCTTCGCCGCTTCCCGGTCTCCGCGCTGGTGCGTGGCGCGGGGCAGCATGCCGTATTCCGCCGTTACCCAGCCCTGGCCCTTGCCGCGCAGGAAGCCGGGCACCCGCCCCTCCACGCTGGCGGTGCAGAGCACCTCGGTCAGCCCCATGCGGATGCGGCAGGAGCCCTCGGCATGGCGGGCCACGCCGGGTTCGATGGAAACAGGGCGCAACGCGTCAGGGGCGCGGCCAGAGGGGCGCGTCATGGGGAGCTCCGTCATCCGGTCAAGGTATCCGATCCCGGCAATCGGATCCGGGGCCGAGGCATCGGCGCGACAGGGCCGGGTGTCAACCACCGATCCGGATGATGGACGCAGCCATCATGGTCGTCTTGCACATCATTTCCGCCACTGCGCCGTCCCGGGGGACAAGGCTCCGCCTTTTCCCCCCGTCCCCCTTATCCGCCAGGAACCTGAGGTTCCTGGACCTCCCGTTCGTTGCCTCTTCGCTGCCGGCCGGATCGCGCCGGAGAGCATCGCTCTCCGGC
>NZ_BDLP01000091.1:0-13217 GCF_001950415.1 Roseomonas sp. TAS13 | reverse complement strand
GCCTATGGGCTGCTGCTGGCCAATCCGCGCATCCCCCTGTCCACGCCCGCCGTGTTCCGTGCCCGGGCGCCCGGCTCCACGCCTCCGGCGGAACTGCCCGCATCCTGGTCCAGTGTCCGGGCCATGGCCGAGGATCTCCGGCGCTGCACGAACGATCTGGAGGCCCCGGCACGAGAGCTCTGCCCCGCCGTGACGGAGGTGCTCTCGGCGATCGCCAGCCGGAAGGACTGTCTGTTGGCGCGGATGAGCGGTTCCGGCGCGACCTGCTTCGGCCTCTTTCCCGATCCGGCCATGGCCCAGGCGGCGGCCGAGAGCCTGCCCTCCGCCTGGTGGCGCTGGGGCGGGGCGCCCGCAGAAGGCTGAGTCGTGGCCTGCTGCTGCGACGCGGTGGAAAGAAACCCGGACCGGGAGGTCTTTACGGACCCCCTGGGCTCCGATTATCTCCCTCCCCACGCGAAAGCCCGGCTCGCAAGGGCCTGCTACTGGGGCGTAGCCAAGCGGTAAGGCAGCGGTTTTTGGTACCGCCATTCCCAGGTTCGAATCCTGGCGCCCCAACCATCTCCTGATTTTTCAAGCAAAATCATCATACTAGATGCCTGTCACAGCTTGGTCCGTTTAAGGCCGCTGTGATAGCCTGACTGTGATGTCCAGATGGGTCTCCCCGGCTCCCACTTCCACAGGTGAGCCGCTCGACATGAACAACCTTCAGCGGGCCAAGGGAGGCACCTATTATGTGCGTCTCGATATCCCCGAGAGCCGCGTGCGTGACGCTGGACGGGCCTTTGCGACGCCATCAGGGCGCAAGACTGAGATCATCCGCTCTCTCCGAACCACGCTCTATCAGGAGGCATTGGAGCGCCGTGGTCCCGCCCTGGAAGCCATCCGGGCCGAAGTAAACGAGAGGCTCGCCATGGTTCGCTTGCCGCCGCTCGGTGGCGACTGGACTGCCGACTGGATGAAGCGGGCCGAGGAGCGCCGGAGGGAGCTTCAGCGTGCCTCTCGGGAGGAGCCAGGGCACGATCTACTCAGTGCCTATGACGAGACGCTGAATGAGACCATTGAAGAGGCGCGAGAGTTAGAGAGCCGGGTCAGTGACACCGCCTCCACCGCCTTTCTGCGCCGTGCCACATCAAACGATCTGACAATCCGGGATGCCTTTGATCGCTGGATCAAGGCGTTCGATGGCGTGAGAGCCAACCAGACCCTCATGCAGCACCGGCAGGCGTTGAAGTTGCTTGGGGAGTTCTTAACCACGCAGGGCTTTCCGGGAGACGATCCTTTGACCAGCGTCGGAATGGATGCGGTGCGGGGGATGCTCGCAGGCGAGTGGCGCGAATGGCTCTCGGATAGCGGTAGGCATCCAAGGACCGTGGCACGCCTCCTATCCTCCATGTCCAGCTTTTGGTCCTGGGCTGTGGACGAGCGCCATTACGCCACAACGAACCCGTGGACAGGCAAAGCGAAGGGGCTGAAGGAGCGTGCTGCCAAACTCTCCAAGGGCAAGCCGCCGAAGCGAGCCTATACGGCTGCCGAACTGGTGGCCCTCCTCCGATCCGATCCAAACGAGGGGCGGCGATGGGGTTATGGCCCCGCTATGTTTGATCTTGTCCGTCTTGGCCTGCTGACGGGCGCCCGGCTGGATGAGATATGCTCCCTGACTTTGGGAGACGTAGCGCCCGACTGCTCAGCCATCACCATCCGCGAGGGCAAGACCGCGAACGCCTCGCGCACCATCCCTGTCCACGAGTTGGCCCAAGGCGTGCTCCGGACCCGCGTTGCAGAGGCACAGGCACGAAAGGCCCAGGGCACGGCTGATCCTAAAGACCCCGATGTCCTGTTCGCGGAATGCCCTGCCGGTGGCCCCGACAGTAAACGAGGATGGACAGCCTCCAAACGGTTCACGGAGTTCCGTCGCATCGTCCTGCCCCAAGCTGAGCGGACGGACTTCCATTCGCTTCGCCGCTCCGTGGCTACCCATCTAGAGGCTGCCGAAGCCAAGGGAGGAGCCGCCTGCGTGCTGACGGTACGGCAGGACTTGGCGGGCCACTCGCGGAATGACCTCCTGGGCAGCGTTTATGTGGGCGCCGGAAGCACGCCTATGGATATCCGGAGAACCGCTATCCGGCAGATGGTGGACCTGGGCATGTCGGAGGATGTCCGTAAGGCGCTGGAAGAGACACAGGACCGGAGACCGCAGGTGGCGCGGAAGGAACGCTCCCGGCCCTATGCCGACCCACGCAACGTGCGGCGGGCAACGGTGGCGAAGAAGGGCCAAGCCGCGCCAAGCGGCGCTAGAAAGGCGGCGAAGGCGGGCTAAGGAGGGCATAGGCAGCGCCTCCATCCATCACCGACCATGACCGCGAGAGAGCGCGAAGGGGACGCAAGAGGCGCGGCCTGCCCCCTGCATCCCCCGTGCAAGCTAGACTATGACTAGTACCGCTCCGGCCTTGGGAACCGGGGGCTCCGCAAGCGTGCATCGGCTCCGCTGGCGCCGCAAGAGCCTTCTCCTCCCCCATGACATAGGCGCCATCCTTGCGGATCGCCGGAAGGACATCCCGCGTCACCCATTCTTGGAACTGGCGAGCCTCCGGCTTGTCGGATCGCATGATGAGCTTGTAGAGGCCGCTTTCGGAGATGAGGAGGCAACGGGAACTCCCGCGACCTACCTTAAACAGATTAAGGTTGGACGCACGGGTGACGGTCTGGCGCCGCAAGAGCCTTCTCCTCCCCCATAACATAGGCGCCATCCTTGCGGATCGCCGGGAGGACATCCCGCGTCACCCACTGCTGGAAGCTGGCAACCTCAGGGCGTTCCGTCTGGGCTCGCATGATGAGGCGGTAAAGCCCCGCCTCGCTGATGAAGCACCGCATCGGGTTGCCGCGAATACCCCCGAAAATTCCGAGGGTACGGGCATTAAGGGTCTGTCGATCAACGCCCTCCCCTAGACCGGCAAGGTAGTGGTTCACGCCCTTCCCAGAGATTAGCCCTCTGGGAACCACGCGCACATCATCAGGAGACAACCGCCATATCCTGCGCCCCTCAGTTCCCGCACAGCGGCATCCGAGGTCATCCCTCGGCTCTCACGCCCCTTCCACGACCTCCACCCGCCCATCCGCCCATGAGACCTTCAGCCGCACCGCACAGGGTGCCGAAGCCCTGAATGCCTCCACCGTGGCCGCCACAGCGCTCTCAGGCACCACGAGACCATCGTGCATCGGGAGGGCCAGCCAGCGCCGCCCCTGCGCCTCTCCCGCCGCCCACACGGCCTCCACGGCATCGGTGATGATGCTGGCCTCCATGCCGTTGAGCTTGGACAGCAGTAGCCTCTTCGGCTCAGCCAGGTCGCTCAGGGACGCCACGGCACGCCAGGGCTCCGCGAGGAACGGATAACGGGCGCAGACGGCTTCCCTGACGGCGCCATAGTCCTCCTGGGCTAGTGCCGGACTGTCGCTCAGCGTCTTCGGTGGCCACCGCTTCGCCGGGGGAGCGCCGTTGCCTAGGGTGATGACCGTGAATGCCTTGGCGGCATCACGAGAGACACCGGGGATGTCGTAGAGGTCTCCCGCAGGCCGGGGCAGCCCAAGGAGATGGTGAAGGAGGGTGAGATGGCTGGAACTCAGGTCCACCTCGGCCACCGCCTCGCCGTCTATGGTCATCTGTAGGCGCGTGGCCTCATTGGCGCTCTGGTAGCCCAGGACCCCGCCGAGAGCGGACCACCGGCCTCCCAGGTCCGTGGTGAGGACGAAGGTGCGGCGCCATCGTGGAACCACGCTGCACCCGGTGATGGGGGTGGTTGCGGCCCTCTCGTTGTGCCGCTCAATGCCCGCCAGGATGGCAGCAAAGGCAGGCTCCTGCGGATCGTAGGGGAGCGTCTCCGGTATCGCCCCATGCCGCTCAGCAACGCCCCTGAGCCGCAGCAATGGACCATCCTCGGCGGCGGCTTTCGGCACCACGCCAGCGAGACGAACACCGAAATGCTGCTTCACGTTGGCGGGGCTGATGCCATGCTCCTCGGCCAGCCTGAGAAGGGCAGGAGCGGGCCACAGGCGCGAGGCGGCGCCCATGTAGTGCTGCCGGGCTGCCAGCCCTCCACTGTCCCGCCCATAGCGGATACCGGGCTGGCGGTGGCACAGCGCCGAAGCCACGAGACCTTCCAAGGCGCCTTCGAACTGGCGGGACATGTGCCCTGTTTCCTTCACGGCTTCCTTGGCCGTCCTGACCTTGGCGAACCCTGGCGACGTGCCACCCCATCGGCGCAGGACGCTGCCTGTCAATGCCGTCAGAGACCGGACGAACTCTGGCTGAGCCTTTCCGCGTGCCCTTCGCCTACCTCCGGCCTGCGATGCCTCGTGCGTCTCCACATGCCCCGTAACGGCCTTCAAGAGTCCATGGGCGGCTTCCGTCAGCGCCAGGGTCCTCGGGTCCCACTCGTTCATTTGCTGGCTCAGGAGCAGCCGCATGGCCCCTGTGGGGGTGACACCGGACGGCAAGGGGAGTGGAGGTTCAGCCCAGGTCCCTGAGGCGTAGGGCAACGTTCCGGATGCCTCGGCCACCGCAGGGAGGAGCATGGCGGTGTCTTCGGTCATAGAGGCTTCGCTGAATGGTGGAGGGTGATGGTTAGCATAAGGTCATAACTGTGCCTATTACCCTCGGTGTCGGTGGTGCCTCTCATGACCTTAAGAGACCCATGAGGACCTGGGAGCTTAAGAGCGTAAGAGGACCCAGGTGGTCATGGGCGAGACCATCATAGATCAACAACAATGATCCCGCTCATGGATGCTAAGGAGGTCTCTGGCGCCCTCTTGTCTCACGAGCGCCAGAGCATCTTTATTCGGTTATCCTCTTGGAATGTGATCTATATACAACAGTTGCAGATATACAACACAATCCGATGCCCAATTCAATGCTGGGCCACGATGCGCGGAGGCGCCTCTCGCTCATGAGAGCCCCGCTGCATCCCGTTTCTGACGACTTCAAGGTTGCCGGGGCGCAGGTCCAGGCTATCGCCATTTCGGAAGCGCAATACGCAGCCCTTCGGAACAGCGATCCCCGACCATGCTGCAACGATCCTGGCAAGGAACGCTCTCCGCTTTCCTTCTGCGCCCTCGATCCTTCGCGCCGCTAAGGCTCCGCTGGCAACGAAGAACCCACCGTCGCCGTTAGGTCCCGCAGTCCAGCACGCCGCCTCAGCCTCCTTCAGTCTCTCCCAATGCTCTTGACGCAGCAGCATCCGTGCCCCGCCGAGGTCTCGCATCGCAGGGGTGCCGGAAAGCCCCACGAGAACGCAGGCTTCTCCCTGGCTGGTGGTATCATCAGCAGGGAAGGCGAGCACGGGCAGGACGGTGGGGTTTAGGTTCCGCTGCCCTCTTCTTCTGCGTACCTTGGGCGCCGCTGGTGGCGCGGCTTGCGCCGCTTCTGAGGCGCGGCTGGGCGTGCTCGGGGCGTGCGTGGTCAAGCCGCCGATAGTCGCGGTGGTCATAAAGTTCTCTCTCTGGTTGTCGATTAATGATGACGATGATGGGGGACTGAGCGCGGCCAAGGCGCCTATGGAAGCGCCTCGGATCACGCCATGACGCGCTAAGGACCGGGCGCCGCTTCTGAGGCGCGGCTGGGCGCAGGAGGCTCCCGGAACCCTAGAAGCACGTCCATTTGCAGAGGGGTCTCCCGGCCCTCCACGAATGCGAGGAAGGCCCTGGCAGCGAAGGCGGGCATTATGCGGCCTGCTGATATGCCGTGGCCTGCTCAGGTTGGCTCATGGCGCCTAGGGCTCGGTCAGCCAGCTTCAGCGCCGCCACCCACTCGCCATCGTCCCACATCGCCTCGTAGAAGGCTGACACAGCCCAGAAGGCGGCCTTGGTGGCATCGTCAAAGCCATACTCGGTCATATCGCCATCGACCGCTTCCCAGGCATCCAGGGCAGCCGCAAGCCTCTCGGCATCCCCCCGGCCCTCGTGGGCTTCCTGAGCCGCCTGAAAGACCTCCTCTAGCCGCCTGTCGCCGGGGCGTGCCGCCAGGTACGCAGGCAGGACTTCGGCCACGCGGGAGGCCACGAGGGAAACCAGGGCTCTGTGGCTTGGGGAGGCAGCACGCTCCCTGCATCGGTCCACGAAGCCGGGGAGCTTGGCGGCAAAGGGGACGGGGGCGTCACTGAAGTCGATGGAGGGCATAGGAGGTTCCTTGGCGCTCTATGGAGCCGCTCAGCGGCCTATGGCGCTCCCTATGCGTAACAACGACTGAATACACAGACAATACTCTTAAGTCATCATCCCCTGTGTCATCTTCATCAACACCCGATGTGAGAATGATACGAGACAGGTATCCGAAGTAATGATGTCGAGCCGTATTGCTGTCTTGCTGTCAATTTCGCCAACCATCCTCTCAGAAGCCACAGAACAGCCCTCAGGACGCCTCAGCATCTCGCGCCCTCGCCAATACCCGCCGCACAGCCGTAGCCGTCCACGAGCCTCTACGGGGCGCCTGCGGGCCTCTCTGGTTCAGGGCGTTGGCGATGGCATTGAGGCTGGTGATCCCCTCGTCCCTGAGCGCCTCAATGGCCGGGAGCACGCGGAAGGCGGCTTGATCGGCTGCGTTGACGCGGGCCTCTGCTGCTGCGGCGGCGGCCTTCTGGATGGTCTCGGGGCTCGCGATGCGATGCCCACGCCAGCCACCGAGCTTCACGCCGCGTGCCTTGGCAGCCGCGAGAGCATCCTTGGTCCTCTGGCTGATCAAGCCCGCCTCTAGCTCTGCCACCGCCGCCCACTGTGTCAGCATGAATTTGCCCGCTGGCCCCGCCGGGATCGCAGGCAGATCAAGGAAGACAACGCCAGCGTCACCCGTGCCTTCCACGATGGAGAGAAGGAAGCGGGTATTGCGGGCCAGCCGGTCCAGTTTGGCGACAAGCAACGTGGCACCCGTCCTCCGGCAGCGCTCTAGGGCCTTGGCAAGCTCTGGCCGGTCATTGGCCTTGCCGGTCTCCACCTCCACGAAGATCGGGCTCAGGAGCCTGTCGCCGGGCTTCAGGTAGGCGTGGATGGCTGCCTGCTGAGCTTCCAGCCCAAGCCCGCTACGGCCCTGCTGAGCCGTGGAGACGCGGCAGTAGGCGACGAAGGCGCGGCTTGGCGCCGCTTTGAAGGATCGGGGGGGCTGGCTCGTGGTCATAAGTCGATTCTCTCGTGCAGCCCTTACCATGTCAACAACATACTACGTTCGTAGTATCGTGAAGACATAAGTGATGGGTGGGGCTCCGGCTCTCGTTGGAAGCCGTAACGTCCCTAGGCTGGGAAACGGCCCCCAAGGGGGTTCTCAGGAACTCGCTTCAAAAAGAATGCCTAAAGCCCGTTGTTGTCGTTGTTGTTCTCCCCGCCCTCCGGGGTACGGCTCAGGAAACCTCGTGCCCCCTGATGCATCCCATGGGGGTTGCAAGAACCCGCCAGCGAACGGGGGTGGCCTTGCGAAGTACTCCCCCCGCCTCCCCGGTGGGGCTGCTGTCGGGGCTTCCGGGATGCAAGGGCAGTCTGTAGGCTAGAGGCTGCCGGAGCGGCTAACTGTATCACAGCCGGGGCACAGGCATTAACTGTGATAGTTTTGTTGGGAATTAATCAGGAAGAACAGGTTTTTACCGGCTGTGAGCCCTAGGGTCCTGGCGCCCCAACCAGCGATCGTATCTCCGGATGTCTAGCGCATGGGCTCCAGCCGAGTGGCGAGGCGACGGGCCAGGGCATAGCCCAGCATGCCGGCGACCGGCGCGGCCGGAAGGGCCAGCAACCAGCCGATATGGGCGCCCTGCACCACCATGCCGAGGCCGATGCCGAACATCGTCCCGCCGGTCAGGCAGCCGAGGACCCCGGCGGTCAGGCCGAGGATCAGGATCTCTTCGCGTCTCACCATCGTATCCCAGCAGGTGCAGGAAGCCTGCCGCTTTGACAAGCGGGGGTTTGACAAGGGGGTGGCACGCCGTTAAGGGGCGCCCTCCTTCCTGGGAATGTGGACGTGGCGTTCTGCCGCGCGCCCGCTTCCGGCCTTTCGGGGCCGGGGGACTACCGGGACAAAACTGGCCCACCGGGCCATCGAAGACGAAAGGACCCGCCGCATGACGAAGCGCGCGGAAAGCAAGTACAAGATCAATCGCCGCCTCGGCGTGAACCTCTGGGGCCGTGCGAAGTCCCCGATCGCGAAGCGCGAGTACGGCCCCGGCCAGCACGGCCAGCGCCGCAAGCAGAAGCCGACCGATTTCGGCATCCAGCTGATGGCGAAGCAGAAGCTGAAGGGCTACTACGGCAACATCGGCGAGAAGCAGTTCCGCAAGTATTACGAGGAGGCCGTGCGCCGCAAGGGCGACACCTCCGAGAACCTGATCGAGCTGCTGGAGCGCCGCCTGGACGCCGTGGTGTACCGCATGAAGCTGGCGGTGACGCCCTTCGCGGCCCGCCAGTTCGTCAACCACGGCCACCTGCTGGTGAACGGCAAGCGCGTGAACATCCCCTCCTATCTCGTAAAGGACGGCGACGTCATCGAGGTGAAGGAGAAGTCCAAGCAGCTGACCGCCGTGCTCGACGCCGCGCAGTCCGGCGAGCGTGACGTGCCGGAATATGTGCAGATCGACCACCGCCAGATGAAGGGCTCCTTCATCCGCGCGCCGAAGCTGGGCGATGTGCCGTACCCGGTGCAGATGGAGCCGAACCTGGTCATCGAGTTCTACTCGCGCTGATCCTTTCGCCTCACAGGTAACCCTTTCGGGCCTCCTGCCGAACGCCGCCACTGGGAACGAACCCCCGGGGGCGGCGTTTCGCGTTTCTGGAGTAAGCTTTGTGCCTTCCCGGGAGAATCGCCTGTGCCGAGTGAGCAGACCCGACGTGTTCTGGCCCTGATCCTGCCGCTGGTGCAGATCGTCGTGGGGCTCCTGCCGCTGGTGGGGGTGGGGACTTCCATGGCGGTGGTGTCGGGGAGCAGCCAGACGCCAGTGGTGCCGGCGAACTATGCCTTCCCCATCATGTGGACGGTGCTTTTCGCGCTCTCGCTGGCCTATGGCGTCTGGCAGATCCTGCCGATGAACCATGCGGACCCGCTGCTGAGCCGCGTCGGCTGGCCGCTGGTCGGGGTCTTCGCGCTGAACACGCTGTGGGAGGCAGTGGCGCAGTTCAGCGGGCGGAACGGGTTCTTCCTGGTGGCGATCATGCTGCTGAACGTCGTTTGCGCCCTGGCGGCCTTCTTCCTGGCGCGGCGTGGGGTGGAGCCTTCGCGCAGCGGGCGCTGGCTGGTGCTGCCGCTGACCGGTCTGATGGCGGGATGGCTGACGGCCGCCTGCTTCGCGAACATCTCCGGGGCCGCGCGGGTGGCGGGGATTATCCCGGTGGAGGGGATGGTGGCCACGGTGGCGGCGGTGCTGCTGCTGCTGGCGGCCGGGGGCTTCGCCGCGGCGGTGGTCTGGGCAGCCAGGGGCAGCGTCTGGTACCTGGGCGGCGTCGGCTGGGCACTGGTGGCCGTGGTGGTGGCCAATCTGGGGGCGAACCAACTGGATGTGCTGGCGGCGCTGGCGGCCGCGGTGATGCTGGCCCTGGTGGTAGGCGTGGCCTGGACCCGGCGGGTGCCGGGGCGGCGGGGCAGGCAGCTCGGCGCCTGAGGGAAGGTGCTGGCGCTCCAGCCGCAGGACACGGAAGGGATGGAGGGCGGCCTGGACGGGGCGTGTTTCCCCGCCGGGTGCCGGTGCGTTGCCGGAGCGGGGTTTTCGTTCCGTGTTGGTTACGGAGCCGGTGGGAGAGTCGGTATCCGGACAAAAGAAACCCCGGCGAGGGCGGACCCTGCCGGGGTTTGCTTTGGCGCCGGGATGGGTGAGGCTTCCGGCTTTCCGGGGAGGTTTCAGGCCGCCTGCCCGGTGGGGATGTTCTTGTCCTGGAGCAAGGTCTGGAGCTCGCCAGACTGGAACATCTCCATGATGATGTCGCAGCCGCCGACGAACTCGCCCTGGACATAGAGCTGGGGGATGGTCGGCCAGTTGGTGAAGGCCTTGATGCCCTCGCGCAGCTCGGGATCGGCCAGAACGTTCACGCCCTTGAAGGGCACGCCCACATGGCTGAGGATCTGGACCACGCGGGCGGAGAAGCCGCACTGCGGGAAGGCCGGGGTGCCCTTCATGTAGAGGACCACCGGGTTCTCGGTGATCTCCTGCTGGATGCGGGCGCTGGTGGCGTCGCTCATGGGGTTCCTTTCAATCGGGGGCGGAGGTCTGCAGGGCGAGGGCGTGGAGTTCGCCCCCCATGCGGCCCCGCAGCGCGGCGTAGACGAGCTGGTGCTGCTGGACGCGGGACTTGCCGCGAAAGGCCTCGGACACGACGGTGGCGGCGTAGTGGTCGCCGTCGCCCGCCAGGTCCTCGATGGTCACGCGGGCGTCCGGGATGGCGGCGCGGATCAGCGCCTCGATCTCGGCTTGCTCCATGGCCATGGGTCAGTTCCCCTCCATCAGTGCGGGCAGGGTAGCCTCATTGGCGGCCCGCAGCGAAGCCACGGATATGGCGGTGCCGTCCGGGAGAACCAAGTCCTTCTCGCCCGTCTCCCCCAGGATCGTGGCGGGGATGCCGGCGGCCTGGGCGGCGGCGAGGAGGGGCTGGGCGTCGGCGGTGGCGACGACGTAGCGGGACTGGTCCTCGCCGAACCAGAAGGCATGGGCGGGGATGGAGCCCGCCACGTCGCGCAGGCGGAGGCCGGTGCCGGTTTCCATCAGCATTTCCGCGATCGTGACCAGGAGGCCGCCATCGGCGCAATCATGGGCGGCCTGGATGCGGCCTTCGGTGATCTGGGTGCGGAGGAAGTCGCCGGTGCGGCGCTCGGTGGTGAGGTCCACGGGCGGGGGGGCGCCGTCCTCGCGGCCCGCGATCTCCCGCAGCCAGAGGGATTGGCCCAGGTGGCCGGTGGTGGCGCCCAGGAGGACGAGGGTGGCGTTGGCGGGGGCGGCGAGGCGGGTGGCCTTCGCCACGTCCTCCAGCACGCCCACCGCGCCGATGGCGGGGGTGGGGAGGATGGGGCGGCCCTCGGTCTCGTTGTAGAGGGAGACGTTGCCGCTCACGACCGGGAAGTCCAGCGCCTTGCAGGCGGCGGCCATGCCGCGGACGGCGCTGGCGAACTGGCCCATGATCTCCGGCTTCTCGGGGTTGCCGAAGTTCATGTTGTCGGTGATCGCGAGGGGGAGGGCGCCGGTCGCGGTGAGGTTGCGCCAGGCCTCGGCCACGGCCTGGGTGCCGCCCATCTCCGGATCGGCCAGGACGTAGCGCGGGGTGCAGTCGGTGGTGATGGCCAGCGCGCGGGTGCCCTCGCCCACGCGGACCACCGCCGCATCGGCGGCGCCGGGGCGGCGGGTGGTGTTGCCGCCGACGGTGGCGTCGTACTGGTCCCAGATCCAGCGGCGGGAGCAGAGATCCGGGCTGGCGACGAGGGTCTGCAGGGCCTCACCGATGGTGGTGGGGTTGGGGATATCGGCCGCGTTCAGCGTGGGCTGCTTCGGCGTTTCGGCGGTGGGGCGGCGGTAGAGGGGGGCCTCGGATTCCAAGGGGGCGAGGGGGATGTCGGCCTCGACCTGGCCCTTGTGCCTGACCACGATGCGGCCGGTGTCGGTGATGTGGCCGACAACCGCGAAGTCGAGTTCCCACTTGCGGAAGATGTTTTCCGCGATGTGCTCGACGCCGGGGCGGAGGACGATCAGCATGCGCTCCTGCGATTCGGAGAGCATCATCTCGTAGGCGGTCATGCCGTCCTCGCGCTGCGGGACGTTGTCGAGGTTCATCTCGATGCCCACGCCGCCCTTGCCGGCCATTTCGACGCCGGAGGAGGTGAGGCCGGCGGCGCCCATGTCCTGGATCGCGACGATGGCGTCGGTGGCCATGAGCTCCAGGCAGGCCTCGATCAGCAGCTTCTCCGCGAAGGGGTCGCCGATCTGGACGGTGGGGCGCTTTTCCTCGCTGTCCGCGTTGAATTCCGCGCTGGACATGGTGGCGCCGTGGATGCCGTCGCGGCCGGTCTTGCTGCCGACATAGACCACGGGGTTGCCGATGCCGGCGGCGGCGGAGAGGAAGATCCGGTCCTTTGGCGCGATGCCCACGGTCATGGCGTTGACCAGGGGGTTGCCGTCGTAGCGGGGGTGGAAGTTCACCTCGCCGCCCACCGTGGGCACGCCGACGCAGTTGCCGTAGCCGCCGATGCCGCGGACGACGCCGTCGAGGACGCGCTTCGTCACCGGGTTCTTCGGCGAGCCGAAGCGGAGGGCGTTGAGGTTGGCGATGGGACGGGCGCCCATGGTGAAGACGTCGCGCAGGATGCCGCCCACGCCGGTCGCCGCACCCTGGTAGGGCTCGATGAAGCTCGGGTGGTTGTGGGATTCCATCTTGAAGATGGCGGCCAGCCCTTCGCCGATGTCGATGACGCCGGCGTTCTCGCCTGGGCCGTGGATGACCCAGGGGGCCTTGGTCGGAAGCTCCTTCAGCCAGACGCGGCTGGATTTGTAGGAGCAGTGTTCCGACCACATCACCGAGAAGATCCCGAGCTCGGTCATGGAGGGCTGGCGGCCGAGGATGGCGAGGACACGCTCGAACTCATCCGGCTTCAGGCCGAATTCCGCGGCGAGCTGCTTGGCACGCTCCGGCGCCAGTGGGGCCGGGGCGAGGGGGGCGAGGCTGGACATGTTCGCCTTGTGGGAAGGCGCGGGCGCGATGTCCAGGGGCTCGCGCATCGGGGGAGGGTTGCCGGGACGGGTGCTCATGGCCAGGCGTGGCGGAGGTGGTTGGGGAGGCGGGCACGGCCGCCAGCGGTGCGGTGGAGGGCGGCGAGGGTTTTCAGCCAGTTCCGGTAGGCGGTGAGGGTGCCGTAGCGCGTTGGAAAGGGCGGGATTTTCACCCGGCGCAGGGTTTCGGACAAATCCGGGTCCGGGAGGAGCCAGGGCGGGCCGGGGAGAGCGGAGCGGAGGCCGAGGCGGCGGGCGAGGAGGATGAGGCGCAGGCCGAGGATGCGGTAGGCGCGGCGGGCGGCGCGGCAGATGCGATGCTCGATGGCGCGGAGGGGGTGATTGGGGTGGGTTTCGGCCAGGAGGGTGAGGAGGCGGGTCCAGAGGCCGCTGTGGGTGAGGCGGCGGAAGTAGCGGGCGATGGTGGCGGGGTTGCCGTAGTGTGGCGGGAGGGCGCGCCAGGGGTCCTGTCTCTTGATCACATCTACGCACAGCTCCACCGTAAGGCGA
>NZ_BDLP01000090.1:0-13344 GCF_001950415.1 Roseomonas sp. TAS13 | reverse complement strand
GGTGGCGGCGCGGCCCCGCGCGGCCTGCGGCTTGGCCGTCCGGATGAAGGCTCCGCCATCGCCCTGTTCCAGGATCTTGGCATTGCGGGTGATCGGGCGGAGCGGGCGGATCTGCGCCGAGGTCCGCACCAGCTTCGCCGGAGGATCGCGCCGCACCGGCTCGACGGCCGCGAGGCGTGCCTGACGGGCGGCCCGCATGGCGGCGCGTCCGCTCACCGTGGCGGCATGGGCCCGGCCGGTGATCAGCCCGCCGGCGGCGCGGGCAGCACCGGCGCCGGCGGAGGCCACCAGCAGCGCGGAAGGCGTGGAGGGCTCGATGCCCAGCTTGGCGAAGCCGTCATCCAGCAGCGCGGCCGCATGGCGATCGCGCTCCACCCAGGTGGAGCCGCCGAAGACCGCCACCACCAGCCGCTGTCCCTGGCGCTGCGCCGAGGTGACGATGTTGAAGCCGGAGGCGGAGATGAAGCCGGTCTTGATGCCGTCCACCCCCTCATAGGTGCCGATCATCCGGTTGTGCGACCGCACGCGGCGGCCGCCGTAGCGGAATTCCGGCGTGGAGAAATAGTGGTAGCGGTTCGGGAAATCGATATAGAGGCGCCGCCCCAGCGCCGCCATGTCCCGCGCCGTGGTGACCTGCTGGAAATCCGGCAGCCCGTTGGCGTTGCGGAAGACGGTGTTCGTCATCCCGATCTGGCGCGCCTTCTGCGTCATCATCTGGGCGAAGCGGTCGTTGCTGCCGCCCAGCGTCTCGCCGATCATCCAGGCGACGTCATTGGCCGAGAGGGTGACCAGGGCCAGGATGGCCTGCTCCACCGAGATCGAGCTGCCCGGCGGGATGCCCAGCTTCGAGGGGGACTGCGAGGCCGCCTCGGCGCTCATCACCATGCGGCTGTCCAGCGTCATGCGGCCGTCCCGCAATGCCTCGAACAGCAGATAGAGCGTCATCATCTTGGTCAGCGAGGCGGGATAGCGCGGCTCGTCGGCATTCGCGGCGGACAGGGCCTGGCCGCTCCGTGCATCGATGACGATCGAGGCATAGCGGTCGGAGCCGATCTGCGCCGCCGCCGGGACGATCCCCAGGATGGTTGCCCCCCAACCCGATACCAAGGCGAATGCCAAGGCCAAGCATCGCACGCGACGGGGCGTGCGCCAGCCAAGTGACATATCCGTAGTTCCCCCTCGCGGACTCGATGTCCAGGCCCAGGCACACCCCCCAGCGTGCCGGACAACCGACGATAATCGTCACCCCATGGCCATGTCCACGCCCACCATCCGGATTTTGCTCGAATTTTCCGGACGGCTTGGCTTCCGATCCCCATGCCGGGTCACATTTTTTGGCACCGCATCAATTTTGTTGTGGAACTCAAACCTGTTTGAGGCGAAAACCCCTTTGCTGCGGCGCAGCAAAGAGCTACAACTCTGGCCGCAAGACTTGGGAGATATAGAAGAGATGGCTACCGAACCGAAGGTTGCACGGCTCGCGTCCGACACCACCCAGAACGCCACCGCCGCCGCCAACGAGACGATGCAGCAGGGCAAGGCCGCCCTGGAAACCGGCGCCACCCAGACCCGCCGCATGATGGAGGAAAGCATGACCCAGGCCACCAAGCTCGCCGAGGGCATCTTCAAGTCCGCCCAGGAAGCGATGGATTTCGGCCGGGGCAATGTCGAGGCCCTGACCCAGGCGACGCAGACCTATGTGGCCGGCACCCAGGATCTGAGCCGCCAGACCCTCGCCCTGCTCCAGTCCCTGTCCGACCAGGCCATGGAGAACGCCCGCGCCTTCGCCACCGTGCGCAGCGTGAAGGACGCGGCGGAGCTGCAGGCCAACTTCGCCCGCCAGACGATGGAGCGGATGATGGGCGAGACCGCCAAGCTGCAGGAAGCCGGCTTCCGCCTCGCCGAGCAGGCCAGCGCCCCGCTCGCCCAGCGCATGACGCTGGTGATGGAGCGCGCCTCCAAGCCGCTGAACGTCTGATCCCCGTCGCGGGTCCAGAACGGGGCCGGAGGATTTCCGGCCTCCGGGCACAGCCTGGCCGCGAGAGTGGCCGGGCTTTTGCCGTTCCTGGTCCCGGCCCGCATCGCGGGTTCCGGGGCTCTTGCCCGGTGGGACGGCGGCGCGCATTCCCGCAGCCGCGATCCGGGCCGCGTGGGCCGCAGAGCCCATGCCTTGCATTCCCGGAAGACGAGCGCCATCTCGGCAGCGGTCCGGCGCGCGCCTTTTCCGGCGCGTCGCCGCGGCGGACGGTGCGGCTTCATCTTGATATTCCCGCGCCAATCGCCTTCCATTCCAGAGAGCATTCCGCCGCTCCGCCTCTTCCGGCGGGACGGCCCGGTTGAGCGGGCGACCGATGAGCGAACAGGATAAGAGGCCCGGCGGGAATAACCCCGGGGGCGGACAAGGGGATCAGGGACCGGCGAGCGGCGTGGTCGTCAAGGCGCGTCCGAAGACGTGCAAGCCTGCCATGTACAAGGTCCTGATGCTCAACGACGACTACACGCCGATGGAGTTCGTCGTGCATGTCCTCGAACGGTTCTTCCAGAAGAACCGGGAGGAGGCGACTCGCATCATGCTCCACGTGCACCGGCGCGGGGTCGGCGTCTGCGGGGTCTTCACCTATGAGGTGGCGGAGACCAAGGTCACCCAGGTCATGGACCTGGCCCGGCAGAACCAGCACCCCCTCCAATGCACGATTGAGAAAGACTAGACGTGAAACAATCGTGTAACGCCTCTCCCGCCTCGTAAGGAAAGGCCCCACATTAGCCTTCTAACCACCCTGCCCCCGGTGCATCCCGTTCCGGGGCGGGCCATCAGGGGAGCGTCGCCTCAGTATGCTGTCCCGCAACCTCGAACAGACGCTCCATCGCGCCCTGGCGCTCGCGAATGATCGCCGGCACGAGTATGCGACGCTGGAGCATCTCCTTCTTTCGCTTTGCGACGACACGGACGCCACCACCGTCCTCCGCGCCTGCGGCGTCGAGCTGGAGAAGCTCAAGCGCGATCTCGCCGAGTTCCTGGACAAGGACCTCGCCGGCCTGATCAGTGACCGCGGCGGCGACCCGAAGCCGACGGCCGGGTTCCAGCGCGTGGTCCAGCGCGCAGCCATCCATGTCCAGTCCTCCGGCCGGGACGAGGTGACGGGCGCCAATGTCCTCGTCGCCCTCTTCTCCGAGCGGGAAAGCCATGCCGTCTATTTCCTGCAGCTGCAGGACATGACGCGGCTCGACGCGGTCAACTTCATCTCCCACGGCATCGCCAAGGCCCCTGGCCGGTCGCAGAACCGCCCGGTGCAGGGCAATGCGGAAGAGGGCGGCGAGCCCCGGGGCAAGGAGGAGGAGCGGCGCGGCGAGACGGGCGCCAAGCGCGGCCAGGACGCCCTCTCGAACTACTGCGTCAACCTCAACAAGAAGGCGCAGCAGGGCAAGATCGACCCGCTCATCGGCCGCGACAGCGAAATCGAGCGGACCATCCAGATCCTTTGCCGCCGCACCAAGAACAACCCGCTCTACGTGGGCGACCCGGGCGTGGGCAAGACCGCGATCGCCGAGGGGCTGGCCAAGCGGATCATCGAGGGCGACGTGCCCGAGGTGCTGCTGAAGTCCACCATCTTCGCGCTCGACATGGGCGCGCTGCTGGCCGGTACCCGCTACCGCGGTGATTTCGAGGAGCGGCTGAAGGCCGTGGTGACGGAGCTGGAGCAGCACCCGGGCTCCATCCTCTTCATCGACGAGATCCATACGGTGATCGGCGCCGGCGCCACTTCCGGCGGGGCGATGGATGCCTCCAACCTGCTCAAGCCGGCCCTGGCCCAGGGCACGCTGCGCTGCGTGGGCTCCACGACCTACAAGGAATACCGGCAGCACTTCGAGAAGGACCGGGCGCTGGTCCGCCGCTTCCAGAAGATCGACGTGAACGAGCCGTCGGTCGAGGATGCGGTGAAGATCCTCCAGGGCCTCAAGACCAACTACGAGAAGCACCACAAGGTCCGCTATACGCCAGAGGCCATCCGCGCGGCGGTGGAGCTTTCGGCCAAGTACATCAATGACCGGAAGCTGCCGGACAAGGCGATCGACGTGATCGATGAGGTCGGCGCCTCCCGCATGCTGCTGCCGGAGAACAAGCGCCGGAAGACCGTGACGTTGAAGGACGTGGAGGATATCGTCGCGAAGATCGCGCGCATCCCGCCCAAGTCGGTCAGCACGGACGACAAGGAGACGCTCAAGAACCTGGAGCGCGACCTGAAGTCCATGGTCTTCGGCCAGGACAAGGCGATCGAGGCCCTTTCGGCCGCGATCAAGCTGTCCCGCGCCGGGCTGCGCGATCCGGAGAAGCCGATCGGCAACTACCTGTTCAGCGGCCCGACCGGTGTCGGCAAGACCGAGGTGGCCAAGCAGCTCGCCAAGACGCTGGGCATCGAACTGACCCGCTTCGACATGTCCGAGTACATGGAGCGGCACTCGGTCTCCCGCCTGATCGGCGCGCCGCCGGGCTATGTGGGCTTCGACCAGGGCGGACTGCTGACCGACGCCGTGGACCAGCACCCACACTGCGTGCTCCTGCTCGACGAGATCGAGAAGGCGCATCAGGACCTGTACAATATCCTGCTGCAGGTGATGGATCACGGGAAGCTGACCGACCACAACGGCAAGATCGTGGACTTCCGCAATGTCATCCTGATCATGACGACCAATGCGGGGGCCTCCGACATGGCCAAGGCCGGCATCGGCTTCGGGCGCGAGGTCCGGACGGGCGAGGACGAGGAGGCGATCAAGCGCCTCTTCACCCCCGAGTTCCGCAACCGCCTGGACGCGGTGGTGCCCTTCAGCGGGCTGACGCAGGAGATCGTGGGCAGTATCGTCGAGAAGTTCGTGATGCAGCTGGAGGCCCAGCTCGCGGACCGCAACGTCACGATCGAGCTGTCCTCGGCGGCCAAGGAGTGGCTGGCGGAGCGGGGCTACGATCCGCTCTACGGCGCACGCCCGCTGGCCCGGATCATCCAGGAATACGTCAAGAAGCCGCTGGCCGAGGAACTGCTCTTCGGCAAGCTGGTGAAGGGCGGCTCGGTGAAGGTCGGCATGAAGGATGGCATGCTCACTTTCGACATCACCGAGGCCCCGCCCCCTGCCCTGCCCAAGCCCGAGGAAGGCCCGGGCGATGGCGAGGCGGAGCGGGAGCCCGAGACGGCGGACTGATCCACCCGCCTTTCCGAGACCAGGGCGCGGCGGGGAAATCCGCCGCGCTCTTTCTTCATGCGCGCCGGATGTTGGTGAACTGCGGCGGCCCACTCAGCATCCCCACCAGTCCCTTCCGGTAGGCGGTCGGCTGGCGGATCTTGCCCAGCGGCACATAGGGCACGTCGAGGAAGGCCTGCTTCTGCATCCGCGCCGCCAGATCCTTCTGGCTCGCCTCATCCGGCGCCGTGAACCAGGCATCGCGCAGGCGCTCCAGCTCCGGGCTGGTCGGCCAGCCATTCGGCGCCTTCTCGCCATTGCCGCGCAGGAAGTTGTGCACGGCGGGCGACCACTGATCGATCCCGGCCCAGTAGGTGCAGTAACAGTTGTAGCCGCCTTCCTCGATCGGCTTGCGGATCGTGGCGCGGGAAACGACGCTGCCCCAGTCGGCTGCGACATAGTCCAGATTCACGCCCATCTGCCGCATGGTCTCGGCCACGACCTCGGACACGGCGTTGATGCGCGGCACATCCGTCCCGGCCAGGATCACCACCCGCTCGCCACGGTAGCCCGCCTCGGCCAGGGCCTTCTTCGCCTTCGCCGGATTGGTGAGCGAGCCCAGCGCCTCCATCCCGACCTTGGAGGCCATGGGCGAGGCCGGGTCGAAGAAGCCGACTTCGGTCTGGCTGAGCGTGGGGTCTGCCCCAGCCGCCGCGGACATGCAGTCCGCCTGGCTCACCGCCGCCAGGACCACACGGCGGATCGCCGGGTTGTCGAAGGGCGGCAGCAGGTGGTTGAAGCGAAGGTTGCCGATCAGCCCGGTCGGGTCGTTCACCCGAACCTCCAGGGCCGGATCACGCTTCAGCACCGGAACGAGGTCGATCAGCGCGTGGTCGAGCCAGTCCACCGAGCCCGACTGCACCGCCGCCGCGGCGGTCGCCGGGTCCGGCACCACATGCCATTCCACCCGGTCGAAATGCGCCACGCGCGGCCCGGCGGTGAAGCTGGCCTCGCCGCCCTCGCGCGGCACATAGCCCTCGAAACGGGCGTAGTTCAGGCGGGCGCCCGGCACATGCTCCCCGGCCAGGAAGCGGAAGGGCCCACTGCCCACCATCTCCTTGACCTGTGTATAGGCATCGGTGCTCGCCAGCCGCTCCGGCATGATGACCGGAACGTTGGAACCCGGCTTGCCCAGGGCCGCCGGCAGCAGCGGGAAGGGCCGCTTGAGGCGGAACCGGATGGTCCTGTCATCCGGCGCCGCGAGCTCGTCCGTGGCGGCCATCAGCGCCTGTCCGAAGGCGTCGCGCCGGGCCCAGCGCCGGATCGAGGCGACGCAGTCGAGCGCCAGCACCGGCTGCCCATCATGGAACTTCAGTCCGGGGCGCAGTGTCAGGCGCCAGAGCTTCCCGTCATCCTCGGTGACATGGCCGGCAACCATCTGCGGCTCTGGCTCGAAGCGGTCATTCAGACCGTAGAGCGTGTCGAAGACCAGCAGCGCATGGTTCCTCGTGGCGTAGGAGGTGGTCCAGATCGGGTCCAGCACCGCCGCATCGGCGTAGGGGATGAATTTCAGGACCTGGGCATCCTGCGCCCGCCCGATCCGTGGCGCGGCGAACAGGGCACCAGCCGCGCCCAGTACGGCGCGTCGCTTCAGCATCATGACAGCACTCCATCCCGACATGGTGCCTTGCCGCGTGCAAGCAGCATGCCGGGGGAGGATGGCCGCGGATGGCTCCTAGTTCGGGTTCTGCGCCAGCCGGTCCCGCATGGATTGCGCCTGGGATGCCGTGACCGCCGGGGCGGCATTGCCCCAGCTGTTCCGGATATAGGTGGTCACCGCCGCCGCCTGGTCATCGGTCAGGCGCCAGCCGAAGGCCGGCATCGATGCGGCGGTGGGCACCGCCGCCGTGGTGGCGGGCTTGGAGCCCTGCATCACCACGCGCAGCAGGGTCTCCGGCCCGGCCTGCTGCACGGCGGGGCTGTTCGCCAACGCGGGGAAGAGACCGGCGACACCCTTGCCATCCGGGCCATGGCAGGCCCGGCAGCCATCCATGTAGATCGCGGCACCCACCTGCATCTGGGCGTTCCCTGCCGGCAGCGGGGCGGGCGCCGCGGCGGTGGCGGGCTCCTCGCGGGGCTGTTTCAGATAGGTGGCGATGGCGCGGAGATCGGCCTCGGTCATCAGCATGGTGGAGTATTCCACCACCTCCGCCATGGGGCCGGAGGCGGCGCCATGCACATTGTGGCCGGTGCGCAGGTACTCCACGATCTCCTCGACCGACCAGCCGCCGATCCCGGTGCGGTTGTCCGTGGTCAGGGAAGGCGCGAACCAGCCCTGGAGTTCGCCGCCGCCGAGGGCCTGGGAGGTCTTGTCGCCCCCCAGCATGTTCTTGGGCGTGTGGCAGGCGCCGCAGTGACCCAGCCCCTCCACGAGATAGGCGCCACGGTTCCATTCCGCCGAACGGCCGATCACCGGCTCGAACGCGCCGGGGCGGAAGAAGAGCAGGTTCCAGCCCTTCATCAGCAGGCGGATGCTGAAGGGAAAGGGCAGCGTGTTCCGGTCCACCGGGTTCTGCACCGCCTCCAGCGATTGCAGGAAGGCGAAGATCGCGTCGGAATCCTCGCGCGTCACCTTGGTGTAGTAGGTGTAGGGAAAGGCTGGGTAGAGCCGCGTCCCATCCGCCGCATGCCCTTCGTGCAGGGCCCGGTAGAAATCCTCCGCCGTCCAGGTGCCGATGCCGGTCTCGCGATCCGGCGTGATATTGGCCGCGCGGATCTGGCCGAAAGGCGTCTCGATCGGCCGGCCGCCGGCGAAGCCCCGGGAGCCGTAGCCCGGCATGCCGGGGGCGATGCCGGAACCGGCGTGGCAGGCGGTGCAGTCGCCCACTATGGCGAGGTAGCGGCCACGCTCGACCTGGTCGTAGCGGTCGGGCTCGGCCCGGGCGGGCAAGACGCCCGCCATGGCGGCGACGGCGAGGCCGGCCAGGGTGTGGAGCAGCGGGCGCATCAGGCCTGCACCAGCGGCTGGCCGGGGTTCTTCAGATACTGCGTGGTGATGGCGTCCGCGGCCATGAAGGCTAGCGCCCCGACCGTGCCGGTGGGGTTGTAGCCCGGGTTCTGCGGAAAGGCGGAGGCGCCGAAGACGAACAGGTTCGGCACGTCCCACATCTGGGAATACTTGTTGATCGCGCTTCCGCGCGGATCGGCCCCCATGATCGCGCCGCCGGTGTTGTGCGTGGTCTGGTAGGGCACCACATCCCAGCCCGCCTTCTTGGGCGTGGAGCGGATCTGCTTCGCACCCATGGCCCGCATGATCGGCTCCATCTTCTGCGTCACATAGGCGGACATCTTCACTTCGTTGTCGTGGTAGTCGAAGGTCATGCGCAGCAGGGGCCGGCCCAGCCGGTCCTTGTAGGTCGGGTCCAGGTCCAGGAAGGCGTCGCGATAGGACATGACGCTGCCCTGGCTGCCGACATTGGCGACCTTCAGGTAGTTCTCGGCCGTCGCCTTCTTCCAGGCGCTGCCCCAGCGGGGCGTGCCGGGCGGGGTGGGGCGGGCGGAGATCGGCCGCGCATTGGTGGTGGTGCAGTTGATGTTGGCGCCGCCGACGAAGCCCAGGCCGGTGTGGTCGAAGACATCGCCCTGGTAGTCGTCACAGGTCATGCCCAGCGCCCCAGCCCCGGCCCAGGCGTTGAAGAGCTGGTCGTCGAAGAAGCCGTTCACCGAGGAATTGCACTGGTAGGCGTAGTTCTTGCCGATCACTCCCTCCCCGGTCCGCGGGTCGTAGGGGCGGCCGATCTGCGAATGCAGCAGCAGCCGCACGTTCCAGAGCTGGTAGGCGCAGAGGAGCACCATATCGGCGGGCTGCTCCCATTCCTGCCCCTGCGGATCGACATAGACGACGCCGGTCGCCGTCTTGCCGTCTGCCGACATCAGGATGCGCGAGACCTCGCATTGCGTGCGGGCCTCGAAGCCCGGATGGCGCATCAGCACCGGCAGGATCGTGGTCTGGGCGCTGGCCTTGGAGTAGTTGGCGCAGCCGAAGCGCTCGCAGAAGCCGCAATAGGTGCAGGGCCCCATCGTGACGCCGAGCGGGTTGGTATAGGGCTGCGACATGTTCGCCGAGGGCAGCGGGAAGGGATGCATCCCGGCTTCCGTCGCCGCGCGGGTGAAGAGGTTCTGCGCGTGCGACATCTTCAGCGGCGGCGTCGGATAAGGACGCGAACGCTCGCCCTCGAAAGGATTGCCGCCTGGCTGGATCTGCCCCTTCAGGTTCCCCGCCTGCCCCGCGATGCCGCAGAGATACTCGAACTTGTCGTAGAACGGCTCCAGCTCCTCATAGGTCAGGCCCCAATCGGCGATGGTCATGCCTTCGGGGATCATCGCCGCGCCGTAGCGTTCCGTCAGGTGCGAGCGCAGGCGGAAGTCGCTCGGCATGAAGCGCCAAGTATGGCCGTTCCAGTGGATGCCCGCGCCGCCGACGCCGTTGCCCGGCAGGAAGCTGCCCCAGTTGCGGATCGGCAGGGCGCGCTGCGACGGGTTGTTGCGCGCCGTGACCGTGTCCTGCGCCGGCTGGGAGAAGAGCTCGTTGCGGATGGCGTAGCGCAGCTCGTCCGGCGCCGTGCCGATGTTGAAGTCGGTGGAGGTGTCGCGCCAGGGGCCACGCTCCAGCGCCACCACCTCCAGCCCCGCCTGGCAGAGCTCGTAGCCCATGATGGCCCCGGTCCAGCCGAGGCCGACGATCACCGCATCCTTGCGTGGCAGGCGCTGCATCAGATGCGCCCTCCCGATCCGGCGGTGATCGGCGGACCGCCGGGGCCGCCCCATTCCGGACGGCCCATGAGGCCGACGGGCGGGATGGTGTAGCGCTGGTTCGGATGTGCGATCACGTCGCGGAAGTCGTAGCGCGTGCCAGGGAAGCCGATCATGCGCCAGCCGACCATGCCCTTGTTGCCGCCATAGATCGGGTCGGCGAAATAGCCCTCCATGACATTGCCGTAGACCTGCTCGAACAGCACCTTGCCGTCGAAGCCGTCGAGCTTCACCTCGCCCTTCTCCAGCCCGGCCAGCAGCTTGTCCTGGTCCTCCCCGCCGAGTTCCTGGAAGCGCCGGTTGCTGAAGGCGGCGGCGACATGCCGGGCCAGGGCGGCGAGGCCCTGGCGGTAGATGTCGCGCGGGGTGAAGGGCAGCTGGTAGCCCTGGGTCGGCAAAGGGTCGGCGGGAAAGGGCCCCTGCATGTACCAGCCGTCGCGGCGGCCATAGGGACCGGCGAGTTGCCGGTCGATGAAGATGGCGCAGCCCGCGTCGCGGCCGCCGGGGCCGAGGGAATCGGTCGGGATCATCCGCTCGGCGATCGCCTCGATCGCCGCGGCCTCGTCCGCTGTCAGGAAAAGCCAGGGGCCGGGCTGGGCCATGGCCTCGGGTGGCCAGACCTCTCCCGGCTGCCAGGGCAGCAGGCCGCTGACCTCGCGCGCCTGTCCGGTTGCGCCCAGCGTCACGAGGGCACTGGCCGACAGCAAGGCCCGCCGTCGCGTCAAACCACCCCGCATCGGAAACTCCACTTTCTTCCCGCAGCCCTGCGGCCCCGGCTTTGGGGGCGATGCTAGGCAGGCTGGCGCGGGAGGAAAGCGAGGCGCGCGAGTCCCGGGGCGCTTATCGTCTTGTCTTGAACTTCATGAACGGAAGTTCACCGGTCCGGCAGACCGGGCCAGCCCTGGCGGCAAACCTGTCAGCTCAGGGCCTTGCGCGCCTTCTGCAAGCTCTCCCGCTGGGTCTCGCTGACCTCGGGATAATGCAGGTCCAGCTTCCGCATCGTTCCGAGCAGGATCTCCGCCACCAGCAACCGGGTCAACCACTTCCGGTCCGCCGGCAGGACGTACCAGGGCGCATAGGGCGCGGCCGTGGCGCGGATCGCCGTCTCGTAGGCGGTCTCGTAATCGTGCCAGCGGCGACGGTCCACGATGTCGGAAGGCTGCAGCTTCCAGTTCTTGTCCGGCTCGTCGATCCGGGCCAGGAAGCGCTTGCGCTGCTCCTCCTCGCCGAGATGCAGGAAGAACTTCAGCAGCACCGTCCCCTGCCGGGAGAGGTAGCGCTCGAAGCAGCCGATGTCCTCCAGCCGTTCGTCCCAGATCGTGTCATCCACCAGGACCTTCGGAAGCGCCTCGCCGGCCAGGATCTCCGGATGCACGCGGGCCACCAGGACCTCCTCGTACCAGGAGCGATTGTGGATGCCGATCCGGCCACGGGCCGGCAGCGCCACTACGTGGCGCCAGAGGAAGTCGTGCTCGCGCTCCAGCCCGACCGGCGCGGAGAAGGAGACGACCTGGCAGCCCTGCGGGTTGATGCCGGAGAAGACATGCTTGATGGCACTATCCTTGCCCGCGGCGTCCTGCGCCTGGAAGATGCAGAGCACGGACCAGCGGCGGCTGGCATAGAGCCGGCCCTGCAACTCGGCGATGGCCTCGATCCGCTCCTGCAGCGCCGCCTCGCTTTCCACCTTGGTCAGCGGGATGCTTCCCTTGTCGTCGGTGGCATAGTCCTTCAGCGCGAATCCCTCACCCGAGGTGATGCGCCGTCGTTCCACGAGCTGGCGAATGGGATTCGACATGGGTTGGCCTCCGTTCCATCCGGTGCAGCAGGCAACGCGCCAGCGACGGCACCGTTGACCACCGCGTCCGGGCGGGCGCTTCCTCGTTCACGGCAGGTTCAGGCGGACCGAGACGGGGCAGTGATCCGACAGGCTGTCCTTCCGGCCCGGCTCGCGCTCCGCATAGACCAGCACGCGCAGGCTGTCCGGCACCAGCCAGTCCCGGGCCGCGCCGCCGAGCAGGATGTGGTCGATGAAATCCCGCCCGCCCCAGCAGGGATCGGAACGCCCCTCCGTGGCGCGGAGCAGCGTGCCGCGCTTCGCGATCCGGCGCAGGAAGGCGTCGCGCGGCCCCTGGAAGCGCCGGTTGAAGTCGCCCAGCACGGCGAAGCCGCCGCCCTCCCCTTGCCGCGCCGTGATCCAGTCCGCGACAATGCCTGCCTGCTCACCCAGGATCGCGCATTCCCGGTCGCCTTCCAGGAAGGCCCCCTGACGGCAGCCGGCCTTGAGGTGCAGTGCCAGCAGACGCAACGGGGCACCTCCCGGCTCCTCGATCGTCACGTCCACGCCCCGGCGCAGGCTGAAGCGTGCCTCCGGCGCACGGTCCAGCGCGGCGAGATCGGGATTCTGCCGCGCCCGCAGGCGGCGGCGCACGGCGATGCCGATCCGCTGCACGTCATGTTCGTTGGCGAAGAAGAACCGCCATTCCGCCGGGTCCAGCAGCCGCGCCGCCGCCTCCGGCCCATCCACCTCCTCCAGCGCCAGCACATCCGCCGCCAGCCGCTGGGCATAGAGGCGGAGGCGCGCGAAGTCCTCCGCGCCACGGCCGGGCAGTTCCGGTGGCAGCAGGGGATCGCCCGGCGCACGCGTGGTGAGCCAGTTCAGGTTCCATGTCGCCAGCTTGATCTCCCCGGCCCGGGCCGGCGCCGCGAAGAGGAGGAAGAGGAGGACGAGGCTAGAGAAGAGAAGGCGCATCTTCCATCTCCTGTTCCGGCGGCTCCATCGAGGCCTCGTCCAGGCTCCGCGCGCCGCAGCGGAGCAGCCGCGCCGCCAGCAGGTCCAGCGCCGCCGGGTCGCGCGTCCGGTCCGCGGCATCGCCGCGCGGCACCCAGAGCACCGTCTCGTAGCGCGCCCGTGTCAGCAGCACGCGATAGGTGTTGCGGATGAAGTCGCGCTCCTGCGCCTGACGCACCACCTGCCAGGCGCTGCCGACGAAGCGGCGTGCCTGCCACCCCGATGCACCGGCGGGCAGGAAGTCGCCACCCCAGGCCAGTCCCGCCACATCCAGCTCCAGCCCCTGGCAGGCATATTCCGTCGCGCCGGTCTCCAGCGCGTCGGAGGCGCGCACATCCGGCCAGCGGCGGAGGAACCAGTCCGCCACCGCCGGGGCCGGAACTTCCTCGCCGAAGCCGTCGCCGCGCAGCCGGCGCGCGCCGGAACTGCGCAGGATGCCGGCCCGCCGCTCGCCCCGCGCGAAGGCACGCAGGGTCCGACGCAGGGTGCCCAGGTCGCGGGTGAGAAAGACCGGCAGCCCGCCCTCGGCCTCCGCCGCGATGCGCGCGGCCTCGGCGACGCGCCCGTCCAGC
>NZ_BDLP01000089.1:0-13352 GCF_001950415.1 Roseomonas sp. TAS13 | reverse complement strand
CTTCCTCGTCTTCCTGGCGGACCTGTCGCGCCATGCCCGGCTGGCGGAACGGACAGGGCGCCCCCTGGAAGGCCTGCCCTTCCTGGAAACCTTCCTCGTCGCCGCGCTGGATGCCGGGCTGGCGGCGCAGAACGCCGTGGTCGCGGCGGAATCCCTGGGCCTCGGCACGGTCTATATCGGCGCCCTGCGCAACGATCTGGAGGCGGTGGCGGCGGAACTCGGCCTGCCGCCCGGCGCCACGGCGGTTTTCGGCCTTTGCGTCGGTTATCCCGCGCCGGATGGCGGGGCGGTGAAGCCGCGCCTGCCGCAGTCGGCGGTCCTGCATCACGAGCGCTACGACCCGGAGGCAGACATGCGCGCCCTGCCCGGCTACGACGCGGCGCTGGAGGATTTCAGCAGGGGGCAGGAGCGCAGCCCCTATACCTGGACGCAGCGGGCCATGGCGCGCTGGGGCACGCTGCGCGCCATGGCGGGGCGGGACCGGCTGCGGGAGGCGCTGGGCAGGCTGGGCTTCCCGCTGCGCTGAACTCCCCGGTCCCTGGCGGAACGGGGCCGCGCTCAGGCCAGCACGTAATGCCCCTGCGAGACTTCGCGCAGCGCTGCGTCCGGCGCGGCGGGCTTCGGCTCGTAGAAGAGGCGCTGCCGGGCACGCTCCCGGTCCGGATCGGCGATCGGCGCGGCGGAAAGCAGCGCCTTGGTATAGGGGTGCTGCGGATCGCCGAAGACCTGCGCCGTGCTGCCGAGCTCCACGATGCGGCCGCGCAGCATCACCGCGACGCGGTGGCAGAGGTGGCGCACCATGCCCAGGTCATGCGCGATGAAGAGATAGGCCATGCCCATCTCCTCCTGCAGGTCCATGAACAGGTTCACGATCTGCGCCTGGATCGAGACATCGAGCGCGGTGATCGGCTCGTCCGCCACGATCAGCCTGGGGCGCAGGGCGATGGCGCGGGCGATGCCGATGCGCTGCCGCTGGCCGCCGGAGAACTGGTGCGGGAATCGGTCCATGAAGCGCGGATCGAGGCCAACGAGACGGAACAGCTCCGCCACCTTCTCGCGCTGCGCCGCGCGGCCACGGACCGCACCGTGGTTGGTCAGCGGCTCGCCCACGCTGTCGCCCACGCGCATGCGCGGGTTCAGCGAGGCATAGGGGTCCTGGAACACCACCTGAAGGCGCTGGCGCACGCGGCGCAGGCTTTGCTTGCGCAGGCGGCTGATCTCCTCGCCCTCGAAGAAGACGCGCCCGGCCGTCGGTTCCTCCAGCCGCAGCACCAGCCGGCCGGTGGTGCTCTTGCCGGAGCCGGATTCGCCGACCAGGCCCAGCGTCTCGCCCGGCTGGAGGTCGAAGGAGATCCCGTCCACGGCGCGCACCGTATGCGTCACCTTGCCGAAGAGGCCCTTGCTCACATAGTGCCGCGTCAGCCCCTCGACGCGCAGCAGCGGCTCGCGCACGGTCCCGCCGGTCATGGCCCCGCCGGTCATGGCCCCGCCGGTCATGGCCCCGTCGGTCATGGCCCCGTCGGTCATGGTCCCGGCGCTCATGCCGCCACCCCCGCCGCACGCGCGGCGCGCAGGTCGTACCAGGCGGCGACAAGATGCCCGGGCTCGCCTTCCCGTGCCTGCACCAGCGGCGGCACCTCGGCGAGGCAGCGCTCGGTGGCCAGCGGGTTGCGCGGGGCGAAAGGATCGCCCGCCGGCGGGTGGTACATGTCGGGTGGCGATCCCGGGATCTGGTAGAGGCGCTTGCGCTTCCTGTCCGCCTGGACGGCGGGCAGGATCTCCTCCTCGTCCGGGAGGGAGCGCAGCAGGCCCCAGGTATAGGCGCTGCGCGTGTCGTGGAAGACGGCGCGGGCCGGGCCGCGTTCCATGATGCGGCCGCCATACATGACCTGCACATTGTCGGCGAGGCCGGCGACCACGCCCATGTCATGGGTGATCCAGATCATCGCCATGCCCAGCTTGCGCTTGAGGTCGCGCATCAGGTCCAGCACCTGCGCCTGCACCGTCACGTCCAGCGCGGTGGTGGCCTCGTCGGCGATCAGCAGCTTGGGCTCGCAGGCGATGCCGATGGCGATCATCGCGCGCTGCCGCATGCCGCCGGAGAACTGGTGTGGATACTGCTCCACGCGCTTGTGCGGGTCGGGAATGCCGACCAGGTCCAGCAGCTCCACCGCGCGCCGCAGCGCCGCGCCGCGCGACAGCTTCATGTGCCGGCGCAGGGATTCGCAGATCTGGTAGCCGACGGTGAGAACCGGGTTCAGCGAGGTCATCGGGTCCTGGAAGATCATGCCGATCTTGCCACCCCGCAGCTCCTGGAGTTCCGCCTCGCTCATGGCGAGCAGGTCGCGCCCCTCGAAGAGCGCGCTGCCGGCGGCGATGCGCCCCGGCGGCTTGGGGATCAGCCCCAGCATGGAAAGGACGTGCACGCTCTTGCCCGAGCCGCTCTCGCCCACGATGCCCAGCGTCTCGCCGGGTTGCAGCGCGTAGGTCACGCCGGTCACGGCATGAACCGTGCCCTCCCAGGTATCGAAGCGGACCGTCAGGTCCCGGACATCGAGCAGCGGCGCCGTCATCGGGCAGTCTCCGGCCAGGGCATGGCGGACCTCATCAGGGGTTCGGGATGGGGGGCGGCAGGGGCGGCGGAGACGGAGGCCACGAGGCGCAGGCGAACCCTTCCCCCTGGCTCCGGCACGGGGGCGGGTGCCTGCGAGGCCGGGAGGGGCAGGTGGTGATCCTGCTCCAGCAGCGCATGGGCCAGGGCACGGGCCGCGGCAGTGACAGGGCCGGTCGCCGTCCCCCGCACCAGCCAGGAGAGATGCGCGGCCAGGGCCGCCCGGGGCGCGTCCGGCCTCTCCTCCGCCGGGGCCTCGGCCCCACCTTGGGCCAACCCGCTTTGGGCCAACCCGCTTTGGGCCAGGGCGAGGGTGGCCAGCAGCCGACGCTCATCGCTGGTCACCCGGAGGCAGCCGGGCGCCTCCATCAGGATCGGGCGGCGGGCGCCGAGGCCCAGCAGGAAGAGGAAACGGTACAGGGCGCGCGCCGTCCCCTCCCCCTCCCCTTCGAAGGCGCCGACGATGCCTTGGTGGATCTCGGCATCCTCGCCCCTTTGGACGACGGTCCGTAGGCACCAGAGCAGCAGGTGCTCGCTGGAGGTCAGGCGCAGCAGGTCGCAGGGTAAGGTCATGGCCCGGGCAGGATAGCCACGCGCCCTGATAATGCAAACGAATTGCAATTGCATTTGCGAAGCGGGTAAGCTCATCCCTGGGGCGACGCCGCCCGGAACCGGAGATGTCCCATGCACGATGCCCGCCAGAGGACCTGCCAGAGGCGACGGGTCTGGTCCCTGTCCCCGGTCGAGAACCTGATGCTCTGGTCGATGCGAGCCTGGGTGCTGGACCGCTTCCACGGGATCGCCCTGGCGGAAGAGATCGAGGAGGCGATGGACGCCGTCGGCGCCCCCGGGGCGATGCGGCCGCTCGACGCCATGATGGGCGCGCTCAACGGCGGTGCGGTGCGCCTGATCGAGGTGAACTGCGTCTGCTGCGAGGAGGTGAGCCCGGACGAGCTGGCCCTGCTGGAATGCCTCGCCCTGGCGCAACGGGACCGGCCGGCCGAGGCGGCCCGGCGGCTGGCCGGGCTGGCCATGCCCCATACGCTGGAGGAATGCGTCCGGGCCATCCAGCCCCTGGCCCGGCAGCTGCTCCGGGCCGGGCACGGCCTGCCGCTGCGGGCCGGGGGCGGAGGCGGCGTGGTGGTGCCGTTCGAGGCTCGGCCGGCGGCCTCCCCCACCCTGCACTGAGCGGCCCTCCCGGCGGGAAGACCGGACAAGGCTTCAGCCGAAGACCTCGGCCCAGGCGCCGCGCAGGGCCGAATCGGCCTCCTCCATGGTCGCGGGAATGCCCAGCGCGTGCAGGCTGGTGACGCCGTGCTCGCTGATGCCGCAGGGGACGATGCCGCCGAAATGCGACAGGTCCGGCTCGACGTTCAGCGCGATCCCGTGCCAGCTCACCCAGCGCGTCACCCGCACGCCGATGGCGGCGATCTTGCTCTCCCGCTTCGTCACCGGATCGGCGACCCAGATGCCGACCCGCCCCTCGCGCCGCTCGCCCTTCACGTTGAAGCGGTCCAGGGCGCGGATGATCCAGTCCTCCAACCCATGGACATAGGCCCGCACGTCCCGCGCCACGACGCGGCCATGCGGCCTGGTCAGATCGAGCATGACATAGGCAGTGCGCTGGCCGGGGCCGTGATAGGTCCATTGCCCGCCCCGCCCGGCCTTGAAGACAGGGAATCGCGCATCCACCAGCCCTTCCGCGGTGGCGGAGGTCCCGGCGGTATAGGTGGGCGGGTGCTCCACCAGCCAGACGGCCTCCCCGGCCGTGCCGGCGCGAATGGCGGCGGCGCGCGCCTCCATGGCCGCCAGGGCCTCAGGATAGGGCATGCGCCCTTCCACCACCGTCCAGAGGGGGCCCTTCCCGGCCTCCAATCCAGGCGCGGATCCGTTTTCCGGGAGGGTGGAGAGGCTTTCGGGCGAAATCACTGTCATGGGGGCCGTTGCTAGGTCCGTGTTCATCGGTTATAGGCGCCTCGTCTGCACGCGGTCGTGGCGGAATGGTAGACGCGCCAGCTTGAGGTGCTGGTGGGGGAAACCCCGTGGAAGTTCGAATCTTCTCGACCGCACCAGATTTTCTTCATCCAGGCACCTCTCCCCGAACGCCCTCCGCTGGTAAGGGTGAACAGTCGGTTTTGACTGTTGACGTTGGGGCGCAGCCCGATCTGGCTGCCGCGAAGAGGGCATCATGGACGAGGATTTCCGCAAAGCCGCGCTCGATTACCATCGGCTCCCGCGTCCAGGGAAGCTGAGCATCGATCCGACCAAGCGCATGGCCACCCAGCGCGACCTCGGGCTCGCCTACTCGCCCGGCGTCGCCGCCGCCTGCGAGGAGATCGCGGCGAATCCCGAGACCGCCTACGACTACACCACCCGCGGCAACATGGTGGCGGTGATCACCAACGGCACGGCCGTGCTCGGCCTGGGCGCCATCGGGGCACTGGCCTCCAAGCCGGTGATGGAGGGCAAGGCGGCCCTCTTCAAGAAGTTCGCCGGTATCGACAGCATCGATATCGAGGTCGAGGAACGCGACCCGCAGAAGTTCATCGACGCGGTGGCGGTGCTGGAGCCTTCCTTCGGCGCCATCAACCTCGAGGACATCAAGGCCCCCGAGTGCTTCGAGATCGAGCGCGAGCTGCGGGTGCGCATGAAGATCCCGGTCTTCCACGACGACCAGCACGGCACCGCCATCATCGTCGCCGCCGCCGTGCGCAACGGGCTACTGCTGCAGGGCAAGGAGATCGGCCAGGCGAAGATCGTCGCCTCCGGCGCGGGTGCGGCGGCGCTGGCCTGCCTCGACCTGCTGGTGGCGATGGGCGCGAAGCACGAGAACATCACCGTCTGCGACATCGAGGGCGTGGTCTACGAGGGCCGCACCACCCTGATGGACCCCTACAAGTCGCGCTATGCCCGCCAGACCAATGCGCGCAAGTTGCCGGACGTGCTGGGCGGCGCCGATGTCTTCCTGGGCCTTTCCGCCCCGCGCGTGCTCAAGGCCGAGTGGCTGCCGACGATGGGTGAGAAGCCGCTGATCCTGGCGCTCGCCAATCCCGAGCCGGAGATCCTGCCCGAGGCCGCCCGCGCGGTGCGGCCGGACGCGATCGTGGCCACCGGACGGTCGGACTATCCGAACCAGGTCAACAACGTCCTCTGCTTCCCCTTCATCTTCCGCGGCGCGCTGGATGCCGGCGCCACCACGATCAACGAGGAAATGAAGGTCGCGGCGGTGGAGGCCATTGCCCGCCTCGCCCGCATCGAGGCCAGCGAGGTGGTGGCCGCCGCCTATGGCGGGCAGGCGCCGGTCTTCGGGCCGGACTACATCATCCCCAAGCCCTTCGACCCGCGCCTGATCCTGGAGATCGCCCCGGCCGTGGCCAGGGCCGCCGCCGAGAGCGGCGTCGCCACCCGCCCGATCGCCGACCTCGCCGACTACCGCCGCAAGCTGGAGCGGCACGTCTTCCGCTCCGGCGACCTGATGCGCCCGGTCTTCGAGGCCGCGCGCAAGTCGCCGCAGCGCGTCGCCTATGCCGAGGGCGAGGACGAGCGCACCCTGCGCGCGGTGCAGACCGTGCTGGACGAAGGAATCGCCGAACCGGTGCTGGTCGGCCGGCGCGAGGTGATCGCCGCCAAGGTCAGGGCCATGGGCCTGCGCATGGACCTGGAGAGGAGCGTCACCATCCTCGACCCGGTGGCGGATGCCGAGGTCTTCGGGCCGCTCACCGAGGTCTATACCCGCCGCGCCGGGCGGCGGGGCGTGCCTCCGGATGCCGCCGCGCTGAACGTCCGCACCCGTCCCACGGTGGCGGCGGCACTGCTGCTGGAGGCGGGCAAGGTGGACGCCGCCATCGTCGGCGGCACGGGCGAGTGGATGCGCCACTGGCACCAGGTGAACGACATCATCGGCAAGGACCCGCAGGTGGGCCGGGCCTATGCCCTGACCGGCGTCATCACCCCGGCGGGCAACCTGTTCTTCGTGGACACGCACCTGATGGTGGATCCCACGGTGGAGCAGGTGGCCGAGATGACGCTGCTCGCCGCGCAGCAGGTGCATGCCTTCGGCCGCAAACCGCGCGCCGCGCTGCTGTCGCATTCCTCCTTCGGTGCCTCGCAGGCCCCCTCGGCCAAGAAGATGCGGGACGCGCTGAAGCTGATCCGCGCCAAGGCGCCGGACCTGATGGTGGATGGCGAGATGCATGCCGACGCCGCGCTGATCCCCGCGATCCGCGACCGCGTGGTCTGCGACAGCCGGCTGGAGGGAGCGGCGAACCTGCTGGTCTTCCCGAACCTCGATTCGGCCAACATCGCCTATAATCTGGTGAAGGCGGCCACCGACGGGCTGCAGATCGGGCCCATGCTGCTGGGCATGCGCAAGCCGGTGCATGTGCTGGTGCCCTCCGTCACCGCCCGCGGCATCGTCAACCTGACGGCGCTGGTGGTGGCCAAGGAGGTCCAGGCGCAGGACCACGCCTGAGCTCCCGCACCGCCCCGGCCCCGTCCGGAAGGGCGGCGGCCGGGGCGCCGATGGACCCTGGCGCCGGGCGGACCGCGCCCCCATTCTTCCTGCATGGCGAAGCCGCCCGTCCTTCCTCCTTCCGGTCCCGCCGCCCCGAGCCGGGCGGTGGCCGGCTTCCTGCGGCGGGCCGAGGCCCTGCCCGGCCTCCGCCTCGCGCCGCGTCCGCGTCCGGCGCGGCTGCTGTTCGGCATCGATGCCACCGCCAGCCGCCAGCCGGCCTGGGACCGCGCCTGCGCCGTGCAGGGGGAGATGTTCCTGGCGGTCCGCGGCCTGGGCGGCATCGCGGTGTCGCTGGCCTATTACCGGGGCTTCGGCGAGTTCGCCGCCACCCCCTACCTGACCGATGGCGCGGAGCTGGCGCGGCGCATGTCCGGCCTGTCCTGCCTCGGCGGCCGCACCCAGCTGCTGCGCCTGCTGGACCATGCGCTGGCGGAGACCGGGCGGGAGCGCCTCGCCGCGCTGGTCTTCGTCGGCGATGCGCTGGAGGAGCCGGCGGACCCGGTCTGCCACGCCGCCGGGCTGCTCGGCGCCCGGAGGACGCCGGTCTTCCTGTTCCAGGAAGGTCGTGACCCGGCCGTGGAGAACGTGTTCCGGCAGGTGGCCCGGCTGTCCGGCGGCGCCTGGGCTCCGTTCGATTCGGCCTCTCCGCGCGCCCTGGCGGAGCTACTGCGCGCCGTGGCGGTCTATGCGGCGGGTGGCCGCGCCGCCCTGTCGCGTCTGCCTAGCACGGCGGCGCAGACCCTTGCCCGGCAGCTCCCCGCCCCGCCCGGCACTGGCGCATGATCCCGGTGCCTCCTTTCGCCACGCATGGCTCGGCCCTCCGTTCCATGCCGCTGGCAACGGCGTGTCGGGAGGGACGCTGAAGCACCATGGTCTGGATCGCGCTCGGCAGCGCCGCGCTGCTTCTGGTACTGCTGGCGCTTCGCGGCTTCGCCAGCGCCTCGGTGACGCAGATCCGGGCGGCGCTTCTCTGGTTCGCCGTCTTCCTGGCCCTGGCCATCGGTGGCCTGCTGGTCCTGAGCGGCCGGGGGCCGATGGCGCTCTTCCTGCTCTTCGCCCTGGGCCCTCTGGCCTGGCGGCGGTGGCAGGCCCGGCGCCTGGCGCAGGGCTTCGGCGCCGCTCCGCCCCCGCAGGGACCGGCGGAGGACACCGTGGAGACGGCCACCCTCTCGCTGCGGATCGATCCGACCACGGGCACCATGTCGGGGACGGTGCTTCGCGGCCGCCATGCCGGGCGCGACCTCGCCATGCTCCAACGATCACAAATCGAAGAAATTTTCGCGGATTGCCTGGAGAATGATCCGGAAAGCCTGCCTCTGCTGGAAACGTGGATTGCCCGGATGCAACCGGAGGAAGAGGGGAGCGCGCCCCGCCCCGGCGTGGCCCCAATGGGGCGGGAGGAGGCCCTGGCGGTGCTCGGCCTCCAGGCGGATGCCAGCCCGGATCAGGTCAGGACCGCCTATCTGCGCCTGATGCGGGTGGCGCATCCCGACCGGGGAGGCTCCGACTGGCTGGCCGCCCGGCTCAACGAGGCACGCGATACGTTGCTTCGTTGAAATATTAACCTACAACCATAAGTGGCTTTACCCGTGGGCTGACAGCGGCCAAGCCTCATGGCAATCCTAGCCTGCGTTTCGAAAGGACCCGATGTTGTGAACAAGCCTCTTCGCAAGGCTGTCCTGCCCGTCGCGGGCCTGGGCACGCGCTTCCTGCCCGCCACCAAGGCGCTGGCCAAGGAAATGCTGCCCGTCGTCGACAAGCCCCTGATCCAGTATGCGGTGGAGGAAGCCCGGGAAGCGGGTATCGAGCAGTTCTGCTTCGTCACGGGCCGCGGCAAGACGGCCATCGTCGAGCATTTCGATGTCGCCTACGAGCTGGAGCGCACCCTGGAGGAGCGTTCCAAGACCGAGCTGCTGGAGATGCTGCGGCATCAGTCCCTGCCGCCGGGCAGCATCACCACGGTGCGCCAGCAGATCCCGATGGGCCTGGGCCATGCCATCTGGTGCGCCCGCGCCTTCATCGGTGACGAGCCCTTCGCCATCCTGCTGCCCGACGACCTGATGCTCTGCGAGACCTCCTGCACCAAGCAGCTCGCCGATGCCTACCAGGAGACTGGCGGCAACGTGGTGGCGATCGAGGAGGTCCCCATGTCGCGCGTCAAGAACTACGGCGTGCTCGACGTGGCGGAGGACAAGGGCAAGCTGGTCTCGGTGAAGGGGCTGGTGGAGAAACCCTCGCCGGAAGAGGCGCCCTCGAACCTGACCATCATCGGCCGCTACGTGCTGATGCCGGAGGTGGTGCAGTACCTCTCCCGCATGGAGCGCGGCGCGGGCGGCGAGGTGCAGCTCACCGATGCCATGGCCAAGCTGATCCCCGACCAGCCCTTCCACGGGCTGCGCTACGAGGGCCGCCGCTTCGACTGCGGCGACAAGGGCGGCTTCCTGGAGGCGCAGATCGCCTTCGCCCTGAAGCGGCCGGACCTGGCGGACAAGGTGCGCGAGTTCCTGCCCAAGTACTGCGACTGAGAAGGGCCACCACTTGCGTATCGCCATGATCGGGGCCGGCTATGTCGGCCTCGTTTCCGGAGCCTGCTTCGCGGAGTTCGGCGTGGACGTCCACGTCGTGGACAGCGACGCCGACAAGATCCGGGCCCTGCGGGAGGGCCGCATCCCGATCTACGAGCCGGGCCTGGACCGGCTCGTGGAGGACAATGTCCGCGACGAGCGGCTGCACTTCACCACCGATCTCACCGAGGCGGTGCGGCGGGCCGATGCGGTCTTCCTGGCCGTCGGCACGCCCACTCGGCGCGGCGACGGCCATGCCGACCTGTCCTACGTCTATGCCGCCGCCGAGCAGGTGGCGCGGGCGGCGGAAGGGCCGCTGGTGCTGGTCACCAAGTCCACCGTGCCGGTCGGCACGGGGCGGGAAGTGCAGAAGATCGTCCGCCAGACCCGCCCCGACCTCGACATCCAGGTCGCCTCCAACCCGGAATTCCTGCGCGAAGGCAGCGCCATCGGCGACTTCATGCGCCCGGACCGGGTGGTGATCGGGGTGGAGGACGAACGCGCCGAGGCGGTGCTGCGGCGGCTCTACCGCCCGCTGAACCTGATCGAGACGCCGATCCTGGCCACCGGGCTGGAGACGGCGGAGCTGATCAAGTACGCCTCCAACGCCTTCCTGGCGGTGAAGATCTCCTTCATCAACCAGATGGCCGACCTCTGTGAGAAGGTCGGCGGCGATGTCCATGCCGTGGCCAAGGGCATGGGGCTGGACGGCCGCATCGGCCGCAAGTTCCTCCACCCCGGCCCGGGCTTCGGCGGTTCCTGCTTCCCCAAGGACACGCTTGCCCTGTCCCGCACCGCACAGGATCATGGTGCGCCCATGTCCATCGTGGATGCGACCGTCGCCTACAACGACGCGCGCAAGCTGGAGATGGCCGAGCGCGTGGTCGCGGCGCTGGGCGGCGACGCGCGGGGCAGGACCGTCGCCATCCTGGGCCTGACCTTCAAGCCCGAGACCGACGACATGCGCGAGGCCGCTTCGCTGGCGGTGATACCCCGCCTTGTCGAGGCCGGGGCGGAGATCCGTGCCTATGACCCGCAGGGCTCCGGCCATGCCCGCCAGCTCCTGCCCGGGAGCGTGGTCTTCGCCGAGAGCGCCCTGGATGCGGCACGCGGCGCGGACGCCACCGTGCTATTGACGGAGTGGAACGAGTTCCGCGCCCTGTCGCCGGAGAAGCTGCGCCAGGCCATGCGCGGCGACCTCGTTCTGGACCTGCGCAATGCCTGGGAGCCGGAGGCGATGCGCCAGGCCGGCTTCCGTTACCATTCCATCGGACGATCCTGAGGAACCCGCATGACGTTCCAGCACAAATTCGACCCGACCAGCCTGCGCGAGTACGACATCCGCGGCATCGTCGGTAAGACGCTGTCCGGTGACGACGCTTTCGCGATCGGCCGCTGCTTCGGCACCATCGTGAAGCGCGAGGGCGGCTCGGTGGTCGCGGTCGGCTATGACGGCCGCCTGTCCTCCACCATGCTGGAGGAGGCGCTGGTGAAGGGCCTCATGGCCTGTGGCCTGAAGGTCCTGCGCGTCGGCTGCTGCCCGACCCCGATGCTCTACTACGGCGCCTATGAGCTGAAGGCCGATGGCGGCGTGATGGTGACGGGCAGCCACAACCCGCCCGACTACAACGGCTTCAAGATGGTGCTGAAGAACAAGCCCTTCTTCGGCGCCCAGATCCAGCAGATCGGCACGATGGCGGCGGCCGGCGACGTGGTGGTGGAGGCCCAGGGCTCCTTCGAGACGGTGGACATCGCCGACAAGTACGTCGCCCGCATGATGCAGGATTACGATGGCGGTGATCGCGAGCTGACGGTGGTCTGGGACCCGGGCAACGGCTCCGGCGGCATCATCACCGAGAAGCTCGCCAAGGTGCTGCCGGGCAAGCATATCGTGATCAATGCCGAGATCGATGGCCGCTTCCCGAACCACCACCCCGACCCGACCGTGCCGAAGAACCTCGAGCAGATCATTGCCGAGGTGAAGAAGCAGAAGGCCGACCTGGGCATCGCCTTCGACGGCGACGCCGACCGCCTCGGCGTGGTGGACGACGAGGGCCACATGCTCTTCGGCGACCAGCTCCTGGTGGTGCTGGCGCGCGACGTGCTGAAGGCCATGCCGGGCGCCACCATCATCGCCGACGTGAAGGCCTCCCAGGTCCTGTTCGACGAGGTCGAGAAGGCCGGCGGCAAGCCGCTGATGTGGAAGACCGGCCATTCGCTGATCAAGCAGAAGATGGCCGAGACCAAGGCGCCGCTCGCCGGCGAGATGTCGGGCCACACCTTCTATGCGGACAAGTGGTACGGCTTCGACGACGCCCCCTACTCCGCCGTGCGCCTGCTGGGCGTCGTGGCGCGGATGTCGGAGAAGCTCTCCGACGTGCGCAAGGCGCTGCCGCAGGTGATCAACACCCCGGAGCTGCGCTTCGACTGCCCCGAGGAGAAGAAGTTCGTTGTCGTCTCCGAGGTGAAGGACCGCCTCGCCAAGGCCGGCGCCAATGTCCAGGACGTGGACGGCGTGCGGGTGCTGACCGAGGATGGCTGGTGGCTGCTGCGCGCCTCCAACACCCAGGCGGTGCTGGTCGCGCGCTGCGAGGCCAAGAGCGAGGAAGGGCTGGAGCGGCTGAAGACCAGCCTGTCCGAGCAGCTCCAGGCCTCCGGCCTCGCCGCGCCGGATTTCTCGGGCGAGAACGCGGGGCACTGACGCTTCCGCTCTTCCTCTACGGCACGCTGCTCGACCGCCGCGTGCTGGCCCGGCAGTCGGGAGACCCCCGGCTGCCATGGCGGGCCCGGCCCGCCAGCCTGGAAGGCCACCGCCGGGTGGTCTTCCGCGGCACCCCCTACCCCACCCTTCGCTCCGCACCAAGCGGAACCGTGGCGGGGATGCTGATCCGCCCCGCCGCCGGGGCGATGCGCCGCCTCCGCGCCTATGAGGGCGCCTGCTACCGCCTCCATCCCTTCCGCGTGCTGACCCGCCATGGCCCGCGCCGCGCCCGGGCCTTCGTCGTGCCCCGCCATCTCGCGGGGGCAGAGCCCTGGTGATCCCGGCGGCCTGAACAGGGGCGGCGCCCCGCGCTACCGTGCCCCGGGCGAATCCAGGGGATGGGTGGAATGCTGCAGCGGATGCCGGCGGAGCCGGGAATGCGCGAGGACGAGGTCGAGACCCCGGCCCTGATCCTCGACCTCGATGCCTTCGAGGCCAATCTGGATGCCATGGCGGCCCGGCTGGCCCCCACCGGCGCGAAGCTGCGCGCCCATGCCAAGACCCACAAGTCGCCCGTCATCGCGCGCCTGCAGATGGCCCGCGGCGCTGTCGGCCAGTGCGTGCAGAAGGTGGCCGAGGCGGAGATCCTCGCCTGGGGCGGGGTGGACGACATCCTGGTCAGCAACGAGGTGGTCTCGCCGCGCAAGCTGGCGCGGCTGGCGGCGCTGTCGGGCATCGCCCGGGTGGCGGTCTGCGCCGACGACCCCGCGGCGATCCCGCTGATCGAGGAGGCCGCCGAGGCGGCGGGGCGGCGCCTGTCCGTGCTGGTGGAGATCGATGTCGGGGCCGGGCGCTGCGGCGTCGCGCCGGGGCCTGAAGCGGTGGCGCTGGCCGGGCGCATCGCCGCCTCGCCGCATCTGCGCTTCGGCGGGCTGCAGGCCTATCATGGCAAGGCCCAGCATC
>NZ_BDLP01000088.1:0-13379 GCF_001950415.1 Roseomonas sp. TAS13 | reverse complement strand
GCTGGATGCCGTGTCGCTGGGGCGCGATGCCGTGGCGCGGCAGGCCCTGTCGCGCCTGTTGCGGTCGGTGTCCGGCCAGCCTCATCCGCCGCCGCGCGAGGGGGTGGAGCGGCTGCTGGCGCAGGGGGGCGGAACGCTGGGCGGGGCGCTCTGGCGGGGTCGTGTCCTGTGCCGGGAGCCCGCCGCCTGCGCGCCGCCCGTCGAGGCCCGGCGCGGCGCATCCTGGGACGGGCGCTGGCATCTGGACCGGGACGTGCCGGGTGCCACCCTCGGAGCGCCGGGGGCCGATCTGGCCTGGCTGGAGCCGGCCGCGCGGCGGGACCTGCCGGCCGTGGTGCTGCGGGGCTGTCCGGCGCTGCGCCATGGGGATGGGCGGGTGGAACTCCTGCCCGGCGGGGTCTCCTTCCAGCCCGCCGGTGGCCCGCCGGCCTGATGCCGCCTGCCCCCCCCGGCCCCGGGTGTCGCGTGCGGGCTGGTGGGCCGATATGAGAAGCCCGCGAGAATCTTGCGATTTTGTGAGGTTGAGGTTCCAGAAAGCGCCGGCCCTCCCTATGTTGTGCAGGACGGGAGAAAACCGGTGCGTGACCCCGCATTTCCCCTGGCCTGCCCCCTCGGGCTTCCAGGGAAATTCGGCGCGGCGTGCCGGGGACAACCTGTCGGTCAGGACGGAAACAGCTTCAGTGAATAATTTCGGCCGGAACCTCGCGCTCTGGGTCATCGTGGCGCTGCTGCTCGTGGCGCTCTTCAACCTGTTCCAACCCTCCAGCACCAACCAGGCGCGGGGGCAACAGGTTGCCTATTCGGACTTCCTGAACGAGGTTCAGGCCGGCCGGGTCCGTGACGCGCGCATCCAGGGGCGGGTCGTTTCCGGCCAGCTGACGGACGGGCGCACCTACAGCACCTATGTGCCGGACGATCCCGCCCTGGTCGGCAAGCTGACCGAGAAGGGCGTGCGGGTCGAGGCGCGGCCGGAGGAGAGCGACGTCAACCCGCTCTTCCACTACCTGCTGAGCTGGTTCCCGATGCTGCTGCTGATCGGCGTCTGGGTCTTCTTCATGCGCCAGATGCAAGGCGGCGGCGGCCGCGCCATGGGCTTCGGCAAGAGCCGGGCGAAGCTGCTGACGGAAAAGCAGGGGCGCGTGACCTTCGACGACGTGGCCGGCATCGACGAGGCCAAGGCGGAGCTGGAGGAGATCGTCGAGTTCCTGCGCGATCCGCAGAAGTTCCAGCGCCTGGGCGGCAAGATCCCCAAGGGCGTGCTGCTGGTGGGCCCGCCGGGCACTGGCAAGACGCTGCTGGCGCGCTCGATCGCCGGCGAGGCGAACGTACCCTTCTTCACCATCTCCGGCTCCGACTTCGTGGAGATGTTCGTGGGCGTCGGCGCCAGCCGCGTGCGCGACATGTTCGAGCAGGGCAAGAAGAACGCTCCCTGCATCATCTTCATCGACGAGATCGACGCGGTGGGCCGCCATCGCGGCGCCGGGCTGGGCGGTGGCAATGACGAGCGCGAGCAAACGCTGAACCAGATGCTCGTGGAGATGGACGGCTTCGAGAGCAACGAGGGCGTCATCCTGATCGCGGCCACCAACCGGCCGGACGTGCTGGACCCGGCGCTGCTGCGCCCCGGCCGCTTCGACCGTCAGGTGGTGGTGCCGAACCCGGACGTGAACGGGCGCGAGAAGATCCTGCGCGTCCACATGCGCAAGGTGCCGCTGGCCTCCGACGTCGATCCCAAGGTGATCGCGCGCGGCACGCCGGGCTTCTCGGGCGCCGACCTCGCCAACCTCGTGAACGAGGCGGCGCTGCTGGCCGCCCGCATCGGGCGCCGCACCGTGGGCATGCTGGAGTTTGAGCAGGCCAAGGACAAGGTGCTGATGGGCGCCGAGCGCCGCTCGCTCGTGATGAGCGAGGCGGAGAAGCGCATGACCGCCTATCATGAGGCGGGCCATGCCCTGGTGGCGCTGAGCGAGGAGGAGTGCGACCCCGTCCACAAGGCGACCATCATCCCGCGCGGCCGCGCGCTGGGGCTGGTGATGTCGCTGCCGGAAGGCGACCGCTATTCCAAGCACAAGAGCAAGCTGAAGGCCGAACTGGCCATGGCCATGGGTGGCCGCGTGGCGGAGGAGATCATCTTCGGCCCGGACAAGGTCTCCAACGGCGCCTCGGGCGACATCAAGATGGCGACCGACCAGGCGCGGCGGATGGTTATGGAATGGGGCATGTCCGACAGGCTCGGCATGATCGCCTATGGCTCGAACGACCAGGAGGTCTTCCTCGGCCACAGCGTGACCCAGACCAAGAACATCTCCGAGGCCACGGCGCGGGAGATCGATGCGGAGATCCGCGGGATCATCGACGCGGCCTATGCGCGGGCGACCAAGATCCTGACGGAGAACATCGAGAGCCTGCACGCGCTGGCGAAGGGGCTGCTGGAATACGAGACGCTTTCGGGCGACGAGATCCGCACCCTGCTGCGTGGCGAGCCGGTGATCCGCAACCGTCCGGACGAGCCGGTGAACCAGGGCCGCGGCAGCGTGCCGAGCTCGGGGCGTTCCACGCCGCCGCGTCCGGCGGGCCCGTGGCAGAACCCGGCGCCTTCCGGGGCCTGATCCGCGGCGTCCCTCTTGGAGGGCGTGGATGGCATGGAATGCGACGGGGGCCTTCGGGCCCCCGTTTCCGTTTCGGCGCTGGGGAGGACTGGGATGGTGGAACGCTGGCTGGAGCCCCTGGGTCTGCTGCATGGGGACACCGCGCGGGTGGCCCTGGTGGCGGGCCATGCCGCCACGCTGCGAGGGGAGGGGCGGGCCTTCACCCTGGCCCGCCTGATCGAGGCGGGCCGGGAGGTCGGCCTTGTCCCGGTCGCGGCTTTGCCGAAGGCGTGGCGGCCGCTGCTGGCGGATCTGGCGCAGCCCCTGCCCGGTTTCGCGGGGCTGGAGCGGCGGGAGGGACGCCCGCTGGTGATGGGCATCCTCAACGTGACGCCGGACAGTTTCTCCGATGGCGGACGCTATCTCGACCATCGTGCCGCCGTTGTGGCGGGCCATGCCATGCTGGAGGCAGGGGCGGACCTCCTGGACCTGGGCGGCGAGAGCACGCGGCCCGGCGCCACTCCGGTCGATCCGGCGGCGGAGATCGCCCGCGTGGTGCCGGTGATCCGGGAACTGGCGCCGCATGCCACGATCTCCATCGACACCCGCCACGCGGCCACGATGCGGGCCGCCATCGCCGCCGGGGCGCGCGTGGTGAACGACGTTGCCGCACTGCGCGGAGCGGGGGCGCTGGAGGCGCTGGCGGATTCCGACTGTTCCGTGGTGCTGATGCACATGCCGGGGCTCGACCCCGCCACCATGCAGTCGCGCGCCGATTATCCGGACGTGGCGCTGGCGGTACAGCACTTCCTGGCGGAACGGATCGCGGCCTGCGAGGCGGCGGGGATCGCGCTCGCGCGCATCTGCGTCGATCCGGGGATCGGCTTCGGCAAGACCCTGGCGCACAACCTGGCGCTGATCGACCGCCTGCCGCTGCTGCACGGGCTGGGCTGCCGGGTGCTGATGGCGGCCTCGCGAAAGGGCTTCATCGGCCGCCTGGGGCGGGAGCCGGTGGCGGAGCGGCGGGCGCCGGGCAGCCTCGCGGTGGCCCTCGCCGCGGCGGAACGTGGCGCCGACATGCTGCGGGTCCATGACGTGGGGGAGACGGTGCAGGCCCTGCGCGTCGGCGCGGCCATCCTGGCGCCGCCCGGGGAAGGTGCCTGAAGTGGGAGGCGGGGTTTCGCGTCGCGATCATGGCGGAACCCTGTTTCCAGAGGGCCGCGGCACACGGGACATGGGGGCGGGGTGTCTTGCCCAACCGGGGCGGATATGGGAGTCCGGAGGGCAGACAGGACGGCCGGTCGCCGTTCTGCGTAGGCGTTAACGTCAATCAACGCATCCCCGTACGACGCAAGGCCGCGTACCGATGCCCGAACCATATCCCGCCCGATCCCTCCCGCCCCTGTCCGGCAAGGCCGGGGAGCGGGTCCAGGCCACCATCTTCCAGCTTCGCCGTGGCGGCGGCGTCATCGTCGTCGATGACGAGGACCGTGAGAACGAGGGCGACATGATCTTCGCCGCCCAGAGCCTGACCGTGGCGCAGATGGCGCTGATGATCCGCGAGGGCTCGGGCATCGTCTGCCTCGTGCTCACCGAGGAACATGCCGATGCGCTTGACCTGCCGCCCATGGTGGGGCGCAACAGCAGCCGCTTCGGCACCGGCTTCACCATCAGCATCGAGGCGCGGGACGGGGTCTCCTCCGGCGTCTCGGCGGCGGACCGGGTGACGACGATCCAGGCCGCCATGAAGCCGGGCGCGCGGCCGGAGGACCTGGCCCGTCCCGGCCATGTCTTTCCGCTGCGCGCGCATTCCCGGGGCCTTGCCGGGCGGCGGGGTCATACCGAGGCGACCATCGCGCTGATGGAACTGGCCGGGCTCCACCGGGCCGGGGTGCTGTGCGAGGTCACCAACCCCGACGGCAGCATGGCGCGCCTGCCGGAACTGGTCCGCTTCGCGGAGCGGGAGGGCATGCCGCTCGTGACCATCGAGGACCTTCTGGCGGCGGTCGCCGGCCGCGACACCGTATCACCCGCCGCCCTGCCGTCGCAGGGCCGCAGCAAGGAGACTGAACATGCCTGAGATCATGGTCTTCGCCGCCGAGGGGCGGACGGTCGAGCAGAAGCGTGGGCTGGTGAAGGATCTCACCGAGGCCATGGTGAAGAATTTCGGCGTTCCGGCCGAGGTCGTGACGGTGCAGATCGTGGAGGCACCGAAGACCGACAAGGCCAAGGGCGGCGTACTGTTCTGCGACCGCTGAGCTGGCGCCGAGGAGGCGCCGGGAACCTGCCCGGTCCTCCACCCCGGCCTGCCTGGAGGGGCGCTATTCCCCGGCCGCCATCGCCATTGGCTGACGCGGCGCCCGCATCGCCACCAGGGCCAGAAGCAGGGCCAGGACGGCCAGCCCGGCGCCCAGCCAGGGAAGCTGGCTATAGCCCATGCCGTGCAGCAGGGCCTGCCCGCCGATCCAGGCACCGGCGGCATTGCCCAGGTTGAAGGTGCCCTGGTTGACCGTGGAGGCGAGGTTCGGCGCTTCCCGCGCCTGGTCCACCACCCGCATCTGCAGGGGCGAGACCAGGGCGAAGACCAGCACACCCCAGACCATCATGGTGGCGATGGCCGGCACGGGCGAGGCCAGCGTGGCGGTGAAGACCGCCAGCACCAGGGCCAGCACCACGAGGATGCCGGCCACGGAGGGCATCAGCCGCCAGTCGGCGAGGCGGCCGCCGAGGAAGTTCCCGAAGGTAAGGCCGAGGCCGAAGAGCAGCAGGGCCAGGGTGACCATGTGCTCGCCCAGGCCGGTCCGGGTCTGCAGCATCGGCGCGATATAGGTGAAGACGCTGAACAGGCTGGCCGAGGCGAGGCAGCTCATCCCCATCGCCAGAAGCACCTGCCGGCTGGCCAGGGCGCGCAGTTCCTGCCGTAGCCGGGCCGGCTGGCCGCGCAGGCCGGTGGGCATCCACAGCGCCAGGGCGGCGGCGGCGGCGAGGCCGATCAGCACCACGGCCCAGAAGGTGGAGCGCCAGCCCAGCGCATGGCCCAGCGCGGTACCCAGCGGCACGCCCAGCACGTTGGCGAGCGTCAGGCCGGAGAAGACCATGGCGACGGCGGAGGCGCGGCGGTGCTTCGGCACCAAGTCCGCCGCCACCACCGAGGCGGTGCCGAAGAACGCGCCGTGGCAGAGGGCGGTGACGACGCGGGCGGCCATCAGCGTCCCGTAGCCGGGGGCGATGGCGCAGAGCGCGTTGCCCAGGATGAAGATCAGCATCAGCCCGATCAGCGCCGCCTTGCGCGGCAGCCGCCCGGTGGCCAGCGCCAGGAGCGGGGAGCCGAAGGTCACGCTCAGCGCATAGCCGCTGACCAGCAGCCCGGCGGAGGGGATGTCCACACCGAGATCCCGGGCGAGGTCGGGCAGCAGGCCCATGATGACGAATTCGGTCGTGCCGATCCCGAAGGACGCGACGGCCAGGGCCAGGAGCGGAAGGGGCATGCGGATGTCCGGCAGGAAGTGTCCCGGTGGCATGGCGGAACGCCGCGAGTTTGGCTGCAGGCTTGTGCGCCGCACAACTGCGAAAAACGCGGGGGACGGTGTTGTTCACGCGCCGCAATGCATCGGCCGGGGCGTTCTCCGGTCCCCGCGGAAGGGTTGCGGCGAGACCTTGTCACGCTCCGCGCCCGAAGCCGTGTCCGACAGACGCTTCCGGGGTTGTTCCCCGGCAGGCCAATCCGCTCTAGAGCTTTCGGCCTTTCCGCCCGGTTGGCCGGGCCGTCTTCGCGAGCATGGTGCATGAGCAAACCCGCCCCGTCTTCCCAGCGCCGCCTCTTCGGGACGGATGGCATCCGCGGCGTGGCGAACCAGGCGCCGATGGATGCGGCGACGGCGCTGCGGCTGGGGCAGGCGGCAGGCCGCTACTTCAACCGTGGCGGTCACCGGCACCGGGTGGTGATCGGCAAGGACACGCGGCTCTCGGGCTATCTGCTGGAACCGGCGCTGACCGCGGGCTTTGTCAGCGCCGGGATGGACGTGGTGCTGCTCGGCCCGCTGCCGACGCCGGCCATCGCCATGCTGACGCGCAGCCTGCGGGCCGATCTCGGCGTGATGATCTCAGCCAGCCACAATCCCTTCGAGGACAATGGCATCAAGCTCTTCGGGCCGGACGGGCTGAAGCTGTCGGACGCGCAGGAGAACGAGATCGGGGCGCTGATGGCGGGCGACCTCTCCGCCGCGCTGGCGGCGCCGGGGCGGCTGGGGCGGACCTCGCGGCTGGAGGATGCGGCGGGGCGCTACATCGAGGCGGCGAAGTCGGCCTTTCCCAAGGGGCTGACCCTGGCGGGGATGCGGATCGTGGTGGATTGCGCCAACGGCGCGGCCTATCGCGTCGCGCCGACCGTGCTGTGGGAACTGGGGGCCGAGGTCGTGTCACTCGGGGTCCATCCGGACGGGTTCAATATCAATGCCGGCTGCGGCTCCACCGCGCCGGGGCGGATGGCGGAGCTGGTGCGCGAGCGGCGGGCCGACCTGGGCATCGCGCTGGACGGCGATGCCGACCGGCTGGTGATGTGCGACGAGACGGGGGCCATCGTCGATGGCGACCAGATCCTGGCGCTGGTGGCAGAAACCTGGGCCTCGCAGGGGCGGCTGCGCGGCGGCGCGGTGGTGGCCACGGTGATGTCCAACCTGGGGCTGGAGCGCCGGCTGAAGGCGCAGGGCATCGGGCTGGAGCGGACGCGGGTGGGCGACCGCTATGTCGGGGAGCGGATGCGGGAGCTGGGCTGCAACCTGGGCGGCGAGCAGTCGGGGCACCTGATCCTGGCGGATCACGGCACCACGGGGGACGGGCTGGTGGCGGCCTTGCAGGTGCTGGCGGCGATCGTCGAGGAGAAGCGGCCGGCGAGCGCGGTCTGCCGCCGCTTCGAGCCGCTGCCGCAGAAGCTGGTGAACCTGCGGCATTCCGGCGGCGACCCGCTGACGAACCCGCTGGTGATCGAGGCGATCCGGGCCGCCGAGGCGGATCTGGGCGCGCGCGGGCGGCTGCTGATCCGCCCGAGCGGCACGGAGCCGCTGATCCGGGTGATGGTGGAGGCGGAGGAGGCCTCGATGGTCGAGAGGCTGACGTCGGAGCTGGCCGAGACCATCCGGGCCGTGGCGGCCACGCCGGAGCGCAAGCCCGGTACGAAATCCAGCCGGCAGGAGGCCGCGGAATGAAGGGTCGGGTCCTGATCGTCGCCGGATCGGATTCCGGCGGCGGCGCCGGAATCCAGGCGGACATCAAGGCGGTCACCGCGCTCGGCGGCTATGCCGCCACGGCGATCACCGCGCTGACGGCGCAGGACACGCTGGGCGTCCATGCGGTGCATCCGGTGCCGCAGGATTTCATCGCACGGCAGATCGCGCTCAGCCTCGCCGACATCGGCGCCGATGCGGTGAAGACCGGCATGCTGGGCGACAGCGCCACCATCGGAACGGTCGCGGCGGAACTGGAGCGTGACGGGCGCGGCATCCCGCTGGTGCTGGACCCGGTGATGGTGGCCAAGGGCGGCTCGCGCCTGCTGGCGGAGGAAGCGGTGGCGGCACTGAAGCGGCGGCTGCTGCCGCTCGCCACGGTGGTCACGCCGAACGTCCCGGAGGCCGAGGTGCTGGCCGGTGCCAAGGTTCGCGACCTGGAGGGGATGCGGGCGGCGGCGGCGGCGATCCTGGCGCTGGGCGTGCCGGCGGTGCTGCTCAAGGGCGGGCACCTGCCGGGCGAGCGGCTCTACGACCTGCTGGCCACGCCGGCGGGGATGGAGGTCTTCGAGAGCGCACATATCGACACGGTGCATACCCATGGCACCGGCTGCACCCTGGCCAGCGCCATCGCGACCGGGCTGGCGCAGGGACTGGCGTTGCGGGAGGCGGTGGCGCGGGGCCGCGCCTATGTGCAGGCGGCGATCCGCAACGCGCCCGGCTTCGGCAAGGGGCACGGGCCGCTGGACCACGGGGTGACGGTGGACCCGGCGCGGGTCGAGGCCCTGGGCCGATGAGGCGCCGGCTGGGGGGAGCGGGCTGATGGCGCTGCATGTCTTCTTCGTGGACGCCTTCGCCGAGCGGGTCTTCGAGGGCAATCCGGCGGCGGTGGTGCCGCTGGAGACCTGGCTGCCGGACACGGCGATGCAGGCCATGGCGGCCGAGCACAACCTGAGCGAGACGGCCTTCCTGGTGCCGGACGGGGCGGGGCAGTGGCACCTGCGCTGGTTCACCCCGGCGACGGAGGTGGAGCTCTGCGGCCATGCCACGCTGGCCACGGCGCATGTGCTGGCCACGGAGTTCGGCATCGCCGGGCCGCTGCGCTTCCGCACCCTGTCGGGGATGCTGAGGGTGGAGCAGGAAGGGGATCTCTACATGCTGGACTTCCCGGCCCGCGGTGCGGTCCGGGCGGAGCCGCCTGCCGGGCTGTCCGAGGCCCTGGGCGCCACGCCGCGCGAGGTCTGGCGTTCGCGCGACTGGCTCTGCGTCCTCGACACGGCGGAGGAAGTGCGGCGCCTGCGGCCGGATCACGGGCGCATCGCCGCGCTGGCCGGCGGGGATGCCGATGCCGCACCGGCGCGGGTGATCGTCACCGCCCCCGGGGATGACGGGGTGCATGACGTGGTCTCCCGTTTCTTCGCGGCCAGCGTGGGCGTGCCGGAGGACCCGGTGACGGGCGTGGCGCATACCCAGCTCCTGCCTTTCTGGGCGGCGCGGCTGGGGCGGCGGAAGCTGGTCTGCCGGCAGGCCAGCCGGCGCGGCGGCACCCTGTGGTGCGAGCTGCGCGGCGGGCCCGATGCGGATGGCATCCCGCCGGAGGACACAGGCGGGGCCCGTGCCCTCATGGGCGGGAAGGCGGTGCTCTACGGCCGGATGGAGCTGGCGCTGCCGGGCTGAGCCCGGCCCTCGGCCTGCACCGTTTCCGCATCCTCCCCATCCTCCAGGCGAAGCCTGATGTAGGAGGCCTGCACCACCGTCATCGCCACGGCCAGGATCGGGGCGGCCAGCACCACGCCGAGCAGCCCCGCCACGGTGCCCATGACCGTCTGCGACAGCAGCAGCAGGGCGGGCGGCAGGTCGGCCGTCTGCTTCTGCACGATGGGGGTCAGGACATTGCCCTCCAGCATCTGCACCACGAAATAGACGCCGAGCGCCCAGGGCACGAGGGAGGGGTCCTTGCCCAGCGCCATCAGGGCCGCCGGCAGGGCCGCCGCGATGGCGCCGATATAGGGCACGAAGCTGGTCAGCCCGGCGATGGCGCCGAGCAGCGGGGAAAGCGGCACGCCCAGCGCCCAGAGGCCCAGCCAGATCAGCACGCCGTTGAAGACCATGGCGCAGAGGGCGCCCAGCAGCCAGCCGCGCAGCGCACCCCCGGTGGCGTCGAGTACGTGCATCCCGTCCGGCCGCAGGTCGGGCGAGAGCAGGGCGGCGAAGCCGCGGCGGTAGAGCGAGGGCTCCGAGGCGAGGTAGAGCGCCAGCAGCACGATCAGCACGATGTTGGCGAGGCCGCCCAGCGTGCCGCTGATGCCCATGGCCGCCATGCCCGCCGCCTGGTCGCCGACCGCGGAGATCACCCGTTCCGGCTGGAAGTGGTTGATCTGCTGCTGGACCCAGGGGAAGTCGGAAAGGTAGTCCTGCAGCGAGCGCAGCGCCTGGGGGGCGGATTGGGCGAAGAGCTGGATCTGGGCGGAAAGCGGCTTGACCGAGGCCCAGACGCCCAGGCCGAGCACCAGGGCGACGAGCACCGCCACCAGCAGCACGGCCCAGCCGCCGCCGAGGCCGGTCTTCACCACGATCGGGGCGGCCAGGGCGCGCAGCCCGACCGCGAGAATGGCCCCGGCGAAGCCGATCAGCAGGGCATTGGGCACCAGCCAGCACATCAGCGCGAAGGCGATGAGCAGGACGGTGAGCGAGAGGGTCGAGCGGGTCATGCGGCTGGGTGGATTCCATGCAACTGCCTGTCTATGCGGTGCCGGCCGGGGGCCGGGCAAGGCGCGCGCCGATCACCGAAGGCGGCGCAACCAGTCCCGCACATAGCTGCGCTTGACCACCGTGATGGTGACCGCCGCCAGCGGCGCGGCGACGGCCAGGGCGAGCAGGCCGAGCAGGCCGAACAGCGCCCGGGAAGAGCTGGGACATGAGCAGCATGCCGGGCGGCAGGTCCACCGCCCTGGACTGGATGAGGGGGGTGTTCCGGTTGCGGCGGACCGAAGCGCGTGGGGGCCGTTGTGCCCCTGACGCCCTGCAGGACCCCTTATGGCCGATCGGCGGGAGCTGACCAGCGGGCAGCATGCCTTGCCCGCCAAGCGAGGCAGGGCGTAACCCTCGCTTCTCCAACCCTCGCTTCTCTCCGGGCCGCCGCGCCCGGGCTCCGAGCGAGCCGAGGGCTCGTCACCTGGGAAGACCGCACGCCGATGCCCGTCGCGACCGAAAAGCCGAATCTCCGCCCGAGCAATCCCTGCTTCTCCTCCGGCCCCTGTGCCAAGCGGCCGGGCTGGTCGCCGGAAGTGTTGGCCGCGGCCCTGGTCGGGCGCAGCCACCGGGCCAAGGATGCCAAGGCGCGGCTGGGCGAGGTGATCGAGCGGTCGCGCGCCATGCTGGGCATGCCGGAGGGCTGGCGCCTGGGCATCGTGCCGGCCTCCGACACCGGGGCGGTGGAGATGGCGCTCTGGTCACTTCTGGGGGTGCGGGGCGTCGATGTGCTGAGCTGGGAGTCCTTCTCCGGCGAATGGGCCAACGACATCGTCACGCAGCTCCGCCTGCCGGATGCGCGGGTGCTGAAGGCGCCCTATGGGCAACTGCCCGACCTCGCCGCCGTGGACTGGGCGCGGGACGTGGTCTTCGTGTGGAACGGCACGACCTCGGGCGTGCGGGTGCCGGACGGGGGCTGGATCGCGCCGGACCGGGAAGGACTGGCGATCTGCGATGCCACCTCGGCGGCCTTCGCCATGGACCTGCCCTGGGACCGGCTCGATGTGGTGACCTGGTCCTGGCAGAAGGTACTGGGGGGCGAGGCCGGGCATGGGATGCTGGCGCTCTCGCCGCGCGCCGTGGAGCGGCTGGCCTCCTTCACCCCCGACCGGCCGCTGCCGAAGGTCTTCCGCCTCGCCAAGGGCGGCAGGCCGATCGAGGGCATCTTCGCCGGGGACACGATCAACACGCCCTCTATGCTCTGCGTCGAGGATGCGCTGGATGGGCTGCGCTGGGCGGAATCCATGGGCGGGCTCGCGGGGCTGAAGGGGCGGTCGCAGGCGAACCTCGCCGCCGTCGCGCGCTGGGTGGAACGCCGCGACTGGGTGGAGTTCCTGGCGGAGGACCCGGCCACGCGCTCCTCGACCTCGATCTGCCTGCGCATCGTGGCGCCCTGGTTCATCGCGCTGGATGCCGAGGCGCAGGGCAAGGCGGCGAAGATGCTGACCGGGCTGGTCGAGGCGGAAGGGGCAGGGTTCGACCTTGCCCCCTATCGCGACGCGCCGCCGGGGGTGCGGATCTGGGGCGGCGCGACGGTAGAGACCGCGGATATCGAGGCGCTGCTGCCCTGGCTCGACTGGGCCTGTGCGGAAACCAGGGCGCGTTTCGCGGGCTGAGGCCCGGCTGGCCTGCCATCAGAAGGGCAGGCCGGAATTGCTGCTGGGCCCCGGGCTGCCGGCGATGAGGGCGGTGCGGGCGGCGGCCTGATCCACCAGCGGCAGGCGGGGCAGGTGCTGCAGCCTTTGCAGCGTGGCGGCACCGCCGAGCGGGAAGGCCGGGCCGCTCAGCGCCGCCTGGGCCTGCGCCATGTCCCCGGCCTGGGCAGCGCGCAGGGCGCGGTAGAGGCCGGCCTGGACCGGGCGCGGGGGCGCCGCCTCGGCGATGCCCGCCGCCTGCCGCATCTGGCGGCGGGCCATCAGGAGCTGCGGCTGCAAGGTCGAGATGCGGCCGGTCTGCCAGAGCGGGTCGGTCTGCGCCGCCTCGGCCAGCTGCTCCACCCGCAGCGCGGCGAAGAGCGACTTGTCCAGACGTCCCTCCATCCCGGCGGTATGGCCGAAGTCCTCCAGCGCATCCTGGGCGCCGAGGGTGAAGGGATCGCCCCAGCCGGACACGTCCGGGCCGGGCTGCCGCGTGGTGCAGGCAGCGAGCAGGAGGGGAGCGAGAAGGAGAAGAGCGGCAGGCCTTTTCATGGCAGACCCTCGTGGATACGGGATGTGAACGGTTCTCCGGCCTTGCCGTTCCCCGTGCAGGCTGCCACACAGCCGCGCGCGCTTTTCATGCCGTTCGAGACCACGAGACGAGATGCCCTCCGACAGTCCCAACCCCGCCCTGTTGCCGGCGGGCCTGTCCGACCTGCTCCCCCCCGACGCCGCGCGCGAGGCCGCGCTGGTGGAGGCGATGCTCGCCGTCTTCGCGGCCCATGGCTATGAGCGGGTGAAGCCGCCGTTGCTGGAGTTCGAGGAAGGGCTGCTGGCCGGGTCCGGCGCCGCCGTGGCGGAGCAGACCTTCCGCCTGATGGACCCGGTGAGCCAGCGCATGATGGGGCTGCGCGCCGACATGACGCCGCAGGTGGCGCGGCTGGCCGCAACCCGGCTGCGCGGGGTGGAACGGCCGCTGCGGCTTTCCTACTCCGGTCAGGTGCTGCGGGTCCGCGGCTCGCAGATCGCGCCGGAGCGGCAGTTGCCGCAAGCGGGGATCGAGCTGATCGGCATCGACTGCGCCGCCGCCGATGCCGAGGTGGCGTTGGTGGGTGTCGAGGCGCTGGCGCGGGTGGGGGTGGAGAATGTCGCCCTCGACATCACCCTGCCCGCCATGTCCC
>NZ_BDLP01000087.1:0-13583 GCF_001950415.1 Roseomonas sp. TAS13 | reverse complement strand
CGTCAAAGGGTGGGTCCTCGCCATGCTCGGCTGCGCCTGCGCGTGGCTCCGGTCCCGGCTGCGCCGCCTTTGACGCGCCCCGCCGCCGAACCTCTGGGCATTCGCAGGACGGGACGAGAAAAACGCCAGTCCCCTTCCACTCTCCTGGCCAACACGGGGCCTCGCCGGCCCCGAACCCCGCAGGACGAACAAGAAAAACGCGGATTAGGACAAGTAATAACAGGAAAATTATTTAGGGAAAATCAGGTGTTTGGCGTGTTTTTCTATTGAATATTTGTCGGGACCGTGCATAATACAAATGCGGTTGCTGTTGACCGCGAACGAAAACGCCCCCGCCCGGTGCTACGAACACCGAACGAGGGCTAACCGGAACAGATAGGTCCATCATGTCCCAGGCTGCTCAGAACATCGTCGCTTCCGCCACCGCCGACAAGGCCGACACCAACATGGGCGCGGCCATGACCGCCGCCCGCAAAACCTCCGGCAAGAAGGCCCACCCCGCCAAGGCTTCCCAGGCCCAGGCCCCCGCCCGCCGCGACATGGGCGCGCGGCAGGTAATCACCCTCGCCAGCGCCGGGATGCTTGCCCCCACGCACGACATGATGACCAAGCTTTACCGCCTGTTCGGCCTGGACCCGGTGGACGTGGACGATATCGTCGCCAACACCCGGCAGACCCTTCAGCAGCAGGCCGAGGCGCTGCGCTCAAGCCTTAGCGACAAGGCGATGGAGATGCATTTCCAGCGCGTGGTCGGCGCCTATGTCGGTTCCGCCTACGGGGCCGCGCAGTTCTTCGATGGCAAGCGCGCCATCGCGAAGGACATGGCCAGCAAGCTGAACGATCAGCGCGACGAGGACCGCGACGGCCCGAGCGGTTTTGAAAGCCGGGTGGAGCGCGCCCAGGGCTTCGCCGCCGAGATGGCCCGCCAGTCCTACGCCCTGCTGGCCGCCGCCGAGGGTGCGGTTGCCGCTTACGCCGAGATCACCGGCAACGACTGGAAGCCCTACGTGTCCAGCACCCCGGAAGGTCAGGCTGTCAGTCGTCAGGCCGCCGCCGCCCGCGCTTCCGCCTTCGACTGACCCGCAAGGGGCGGGGGCTTCGGCCCCCGCTTCCCGCCTTTCCCCCGGACACCGGATGGGCGGCCGCCGCCAGGGGGGCCAAGGCCCCCCTGGACCCCCGGGATGGGCTCGGCACCCCATAAGCCAGCGACCCCTCTCCCTGCGGTCGCGCCGCGCTTCGCGCGGCTCCGGCACGCCCCCCCCGGCACAGCTGGGTCGCGTCGGGCTCAGGGCCGCTACGCGACCCCGCCCCAGCCGCAACCCAGCTCCGCCAGGGCGCATGCCTCCGGGGCAGCCCAGCCGGAAAATCCACGCAAACAGCAGGCGCCGTTCGCACCGCGCACCATCATCATCGAGGAATGGACAATGAACGCGCCAGGAGGCGCTGGTGCAGCAATCGAGCGAAGAGTTCGGGGAGTGTGTTCATTGTGAACACGAAGGCTTTCTCTCAACGGAGACAGCCGCGGCTCCAGAAACGGCGCCGATGTCAGGCTACCGCATCCTGCGATGCTTGGCCATCCTGGGTTGGTCCGAGCGCGAACTGGCACGCCGCACCGGCCGGCACCAGACCACCATCCGCCGCTGGATCGACGGCACCGGGGCCACCGACGCGGACGTTGCCGAATGGCTGCAGTTGCTCGCCCAATTCCACCGCGATCACCCAGCTCCCCGGCTAACGCCGCTGTTGCGGCCCCCGGCCCGAAAATCCAACCACCATCAGCACGGCCGCCAGCGCGCCGACCAAGCCGAGCGTGCTCATCCGGCCATTGTCTGAGCCAGGCACCAGAAAGGAGCCCAACAGGAAAAAGGCGGCGCTGGCCAGGAGCCAGACGCCGCCCGGAGGAAGGGTGCGGTAAAGTTTTGCCAGCATCGGACTACCCTTGGCGTTCACCTTGCAACGCCACGATAGTCTACAAAGGCCTCACTGAGGAAAAGCTAACCCAATCCTGCCGTTCGACATGATTGATGGAACGCAACGTGCTGGCGGGTTGGACGGACTATGATAGGGTTTCAGTTTGTCCGCCTCCACCCAACCCTTCTTCCCGTTCGGCATCAGCATGGCGATGAAGCCATTCTCCGTCCGAACGGGATCCTCGATCATCACAATCCCGGACGCCACTCCAATCGAGTGAGACGTCGGTGACGGTTGCTCCCGCACTGGCGGCAGAGAATTATAATCGAACATCTGCTTCTCAGTGAGGTTCAGCGCCATGCACGCGTATCCGGGAATAGGCCGGACAGCGTGCAACTCGTCCGCCCTGCTGTCGGAGATCGGCCAGAGCCCTGCCGCAGCGATCAGGCATGTGGCTATACCGCTTAGAGTTCGCATCTTCAGGACCCTACCAGGACAGGCTGACTGGCAGCCGTTCCGATCTTGGCGGTAACACTGTCTCGCCATTGCTGAACCGTCGTCGTTGACGTGATGCCGTTGGCCGCCAAGGTTGAGGCTGACAGGTTCGTGACAACGTTGCTCATGAGCGCCGATCCGTCCGCTGTTGCAATGGCATAGCCGTTGCCCATGCCGAAGTTATAGGAGCCTCGTACATCGAGGACCGTGGGATTGGAAACTCCGGCGTTCTGAAGCGATGTCGCCGCAGTCTTGAGATACTGAGCTGCAGCAATGGATTGCGTCGCCGGATCGTTCTGCCCGGCCAGCCCTGATGTGACGTTGGCGGCTAGATTCGGATCCGACGCGAGGGCAGCGGCCAGGTTCGAGGTGTAGGCCGCACTCGTCATCTGAAAGATGCCCCTGATATCACCAGAGGATTCGTTGTTCGTGCAGCCGCTCTCGACGACGCAGGTCGCCGCCACGGCGGTCGGATTGACGCCCAGCGCCGTCGCGTAGCTGCTGGCCTGTGCCCCCCAACTCTGCGACATCATCGTATCGTAGGCCGCGCCGCTCAGGGAGGCAGCATCCGTGCCCGTCCCGCTGCCGCTTCCGGTCGCCCCGGTCCCGGAGCCGGGCATGATCGACGTCGTCCCGGTTGGCATCGAGAAGCTGCCAAGGCCAACCTCCGACACCTGCGGATGCACCTGTTCGGGCACCCCGTCCATCGTGACCGGGCTCGGGGCCGCACAAGCCAGGCCGGCGCTTGCCAACAGCCCACCAGCCGCGAGCGTCCCCCATCCCCAGTTGGATACTGACGCCCGACGCTTGTCCCACCCCGGACGCTTCATGGGATCAGACCACAACGTGACCTCCTTCGCAGTCGTGTGACTTCCATCCTCGGAGCACACGGTGCGACTGGAGTGCGGCTTCATCAGCCACTCGGACTTGGCCGCGCCGGTGCTGGCGGCAGCAGCGTCCGCATCGCGCAGTATTCTTCGCCATCGGCCGCCTTGAAGCCCGCCGACACACAGCGGGCCATCGCGCTGGTGGCTCCCAGGTCCTGCCACGCCCGCACCGAGTACCCACCCACCATCAGGCAGACTGTGGCCGCTGAGATCAGCGCATAGTGGCGCCACCTCATGCTCCGGTTATAGCGTTTCTCCCGGATGACCACCGCGTCTCGGATCTGCTCCACGATCTTCGGCGTGAGATCGTGGAGGGTCTGAAGCGTCAGCTTCTCGGCATCCACCTTCGCCTTAGCGAGTGCAGCTTGTGCTTCGCCGATCTGCAGCGCCGCCGTGTCGCCCATGGCCCGGAGAGCAGTTACCTCTTTGTCGACCAGCGCCTGGGAACGCTTGATAATGGATTCGACGCCTCGTTCCTGCCTTTCAACGAGGTTGGCCATGCCAATGACGGTGTGTCGCATGGCGATCGACCAGATCCCGAGCGGATCCTCCGGGTTGATATCCATCCGCCACGCGGCCTGCTCCAGGTCCTCGGCAAGCGAGCGAAGTTCCTCAGCCGCGACCGACGTGGGGGTCAGCTTCTCGCTCATGGTAGCCACTCTGTCGCACCGACACGCTCGAACTCCTTCTGCACCTTGCCAATCCACTGCTTCACCATGAACTGGCGGACCACATCCAGCGCCTTGCCCTCTGGTCCAACTTTTCCCGCCGCGGCGTCCACAAAGCCGAGTTTCAGCTTCCGAACTTCCTCCATGCAGGGGAGGCGCGGCAGGAAGATGAACTCTACGCCGTCCTCCACCAATTCCTTCATCTCGGGGCTGCCGAGCAGTGCCTCAAAGGCACCGCTCGGTGTCCGCCCCCGCGGAACCAGATACTCCTGGAATACCACGATGGAGCGGCGTGGCCGGAAGTAGTCAGCCCGCCAGAGGCTCACAATGTGTCGGAGGTCGGACTCTTCCGGGCCGCAGAAGAAGAGTCCGAGGGGCTGGAAGCCGTTCGCCTCGCAAAACTCGACCAAGGCCAAGTCGCGCCCGTATTCCTCCATGACCCGATCACCGCCACCAAGGTCGATGACCAAGGAGGCATCCATCTGGATCGCCTCAGCCACCGATGCGGTGATCCAGTCCTTCACATCCTCCGTCTCGCCCGTGCGCGGCTGGGTCGCTCCGCCTTCATTTTCCGGCGGATAATAGGAAGCGAGTGAGCTGTTGTTGCGGTCTCCATCGCCGATCAGAACCGGCCGGCACTCCGCCCGTGCGAGTTGGATCAATAAATCCAGGGTCGTGGTGCCGCCCTGCCGCCCTCGTCCCTGCCGGAGCACGATCGAGCGCCGGCTTGCGCCAGTTTCGACCTCCGGCTTCTTGCTCATCTCGTTCATCCGTCGCTTTTTCCTTCTCATCGGCCACTACGCTTGTCGATCACCCGTCTCACATCGGCCAGGCGTTCCTCCGGCGTCATGCGGCTCCGGTCGGTGCTTCCAGTGCTAGGCAGGCTCGGTGCGAACGGCGCCTGATGATTTTTTTCGCGCACAGGCAGCGTTGCTGGTGGCGCCGCTGCCACTGGCGGTTGCCAGTTGGCAGGCGCTCGCGGCTGCGTCTTTGTTGTGAGGCCTGTACGCCGCTTGGTTTCAGCGGCCTGCACCTGTGCCTGAACTCGCAGGAAGACGGCTCTCACCTGAAGGCGCCGGAGCGGTCTGCCCTTGCAGTTCACCTGCCCAAGCCGGGAGAGCCTGTCGGTGAGTTCCTGCCACGTTGGGCCGTCCTCCAGCCCGTAGCCGTAGGCCTGCAACTCGGCCCAGTTGTCCAGGATGTAGCGGTAAAGGTCCGAGCGGCCGCGCGAGCCTGGCGGCTTGTTCCTCTTCAGGTCGAGCGCGAGCTTCGTGTCTGGCATGACAGTCCTTCGTTCGGCATGGGCCCAGCTTGCGGGCCTGCGGTGCGAACGGGATGCCTAAAATGCCATCCGGGTGTTCCCGTCGTGCTGCCGTCCGGTTGTCGGAGAGTTGTCACCTCGTTCCCGCCGGGTGTTCGTCGGGTTCGTGCCGGGTTGTCGCAAGAAAAGGGTTTCCATACACCAATGCACCTAAGGTGCGGGGTGCGCGGCTCCGGAAGGGCTTTCCGCGCGGTCCCCATCTCTGTTCGCACCACCTTGGGCGACCCTGCTGCCAGACACAGGAGGCAGCATGCCCGACCATCACGACCCACAGCCGGTGCGAACGGGAAGGGGAGACGACCCGATCGCTGCCGCGCTCGCCAAGCAATCGGCCTTGCTGCGGACCGTGCTGGAGCGTTTGGACGAGGTGGTTCAGCTGCTCACGCCCAAGCCAAGTGAAGGCCCGACGCTCGACGAACTGCTCGCCGGCCTCGTGACCCTGGTGAGTGACCAGACCGCTCTGCTCAGGCGCATTGACGCCAGAACCGACCTGTTGGTGCGGCAACAGCCCTACGGGGGTGGCGCCCCGCCGAAGTCCGGCGGTCCCGCTGCGAACGGGAAGGCCGACCGGGGATGATGACCTTCCGCAAGCTGGCCGCGGCGTCGGCCGGCAAGCTCATCCGGGCCTACTTCACCGAGAACACGCCGGAGCCCATCCACGATCCCGACCTCACGCCGGGCAAGCACCTCGACCCCGGCGGACGCCTGACCAGCTACTATACGGGCCGGGACAGCCGGGCGACGTGGCGGCCCGATATGCCGCAGGCCGTGGCCAAGGCACTTGGTATCGACCCTTCCCGAATGCCCAGGGACGATCAGCTCGACCGGCTGTTCGAGGCCAAGCGCGCGGATACCGGCGAGGCCTGGTCAAGCCAGGAGCGCAAGATCAGTGCGCTCGATCTGACCCTCGCGCCCCACAAGTCGGTTACTCTGGCGGCCGAGTTCGCAGCGACCCCGGCCGAGAGCGCGGCCATCTGGCATGCCATCGACAAGGCCAACGATGCCACCATGCGCTACGTCGCCCGCGAACTCGGCTGGGCCAGGAAGGGCAAGGGTGGCGAGGAGGGTGCCGATCCCGGTGCCGTAGCCTGGGTCAGCTTCCGCCACCACACTGCCCGGCCAACCCTGCCGGTGCAGGACGGGCCGGGGGGCGCCACCTATCTTGCCTCGGTGCCGACCGACGGCGACCCACACGCACACATCCACAATGCCTTGTTCAATATCGTGGTAACGGATGACGGCCGGGTAGGATCGCTCGACACCAAGGCGCTGAGCTCCATCCGCGTCCACGAGTTCGGAGCCTACTTCCAGGCCAGACTTGCCGAGGAGCTGCGCCGGCTCGGCGCCCGGACCAGCTACGACAAGGACCAGCAGGCAGTGGTGCTGGATGCCATCCCTCAGCAGGCGAGCGACCTGTTCAGCAAAGGTCGCAAACAGGTCCTCCGCAGCGCCCGGGCCTACGCCAAACGGCAGGGGCTGGAGTGGGACACCATCTCGGCCGAAGGCAAGCTCAAGATCCTGGCCGTCACCGGCCTCGCCTCCCGCCAGGAGAAGCACGGCAACAAGAACGACCGGGAAATCTGGCGCGAGCAGGCCGAGGCCATCGGCTGGCAGCATCGGACGGTGATGGGGGAGGTGGAGCACCCCAGGCTGACCGACGCGGAACGGTTCGACCAGGCCTACCGCTTCGCGGCGCGGCACCTCGCCAAGGAGTTCCGCACGGCCGCGGTGATCGACCACGACAAGCTGCGGATGTACGCCGCCCGGGGGCTGATCGGCACCGGCATCGCCGGCGGCCCGGAGGATATCGACCGGGTGGTCACACTGATCGAGGAGCGCGGCATTGACCTTCGGGGCGAGCGCGTCGCCCTGCTGGTCGGGCACTCGGGGGAAAAGGTTCGGGTCACCAACACCGCCCAGATCCGGATCGAGCAGGCTTTGGGCGAGCATGCCCGGCGGGCCGCAAGCGAGCGGGCTGGGGCTCTGTCGGCCGCAGCAATCAAGGCGGCAGTGGACGCCTCCGGCCTCGACTTCACCCGTGAGCCCGAGCACGGCCGGGCACAGCTGGCTGCGATCCATGCCATGGGGCAAGGGGGCGCCCTGACCGTGCTGACCGGCGTGGCCGGCGCGGGCAAGACCACGCTGATGAAGCCGCTCGTCGCTGCCTGGAAGGCGGACACCCGGTTCGACCCGGCTGGCCGGGAAGTGGTCGGCGTCGCGACGGCGTGGCGGCAGGCCGACGCGCTGAAAGAGGCGGGGGTGGACAGGACCATGGCCATGCACCCGCTGCTGGCGGCCATCCGCTCGGGCGAATTCCAGCCGACCCGGAATACCGTGCTGGTGATCGACGAAATCAGCCAGATCGGCCCGCGCGCCATGCTGGAGCTGCTGGAGTTGCAGGCCCGCACCGGCATGACCATCAAGGCCCTGGGCGATCGGGAGCAAGCCCAGGCCATCGAGGCCGGTGACTCCATCGAGCTGCTGCGCCGGGCCATGCCCAGGTCCGAGATGCCGGAGCTGCTCAGCACGGTCCGTCAGCGGGAGCGGGAGGACAGGCACATCGTCGGGCTGTTCCGCGAGAACCAGGACCAGAACAAGAGCCGGGCGGCCGAGGCATTGGAACTCAAGCGGGCTCGCAACGCCGAATCTGTTCAGATGCTTGGCGGCGACCACGACCAGGTGGTCGAACGGATCGCCGACTTCTTCATGCGCCGCCGCGATGCCCTGGCCGCCGCCGGCTCCGGGCGCGGCATCACCATCTCGGCCCTGACCAACGAGGATGCGGCCGATATCAGCCGCGCCGTTCGCGAGCGCATGCGCGCCAGGGGCGAACTCGGAGTCGACGAGGTGGTCTATCAGGCGGTGGACCAGCGGGGTGAGCAGTATGAGCTGCCGATCGCGGCCGGCGACCGGGTGCGCCTCTTCGCCAAGACCTGGGCGAAGTTCGACGGCAAGGGCGGCTGGATCGGCAGCAACGGCGACATCGTGGAGGTGGTCGGCCGCGGGGAGGACGGCCTCACTTTCCGCAACAAGGACGGCCGGGTCGGCACCGTGGAATGGCGCCGCCTCCATGACGGCGAGACCGGGCGCCTGAAGCTGGGCTTCGGGCACGCCATGACCATCGACGCGGCCCAGGGCATCACCTCCGACGAGCACATCAACGCCCTTCCGCGCGGATCGGCCGGCATCACGGCGTTCAAGGCCTATGTCGCCGAGAGCCGCGCCACGGGGACGACCTGGACCATCGTGTCCGAGGCAGCCACCCTTGAGGCGGTCAAGCGCGGCCGGGCGCTCGGGGATGCGACGCCGATCAACGCCCAGACGCTCTGGGACCGGGTCGGCGAGGATATGGCCGCCAAGCCCTACAAGGCGCTCGGCATCGACCTGCTGCGGGATGCCAGCGAGGGCCGCGAGATGGCGATCGGCAGCTTCATCGCCCAGAGCCACCGCTTCCAGTCCCTGGAAGCCGAAGGCCGCAACCTGGGCCGGGAGGTTCGGCAGCGACGACAGGCCGAGGCGGTGCGGGCAAGTCTGCCCCGGCACATCGCAGCGCTGGACGAGGCACTGCGGCGCAACCTTGTGACGGCCGGGCCGCGCACTGCCGAGGACCATCTGCGGCATCTGCGGGTCGAGGCGGAGGTCGCCCGTCGCAGGATGGAGGGGGTACCTCCGGCGCCGCCGCTGCAGCCGCATCCCAAGCCAGCCCCTCGTCCACGCAGGTCGACGCCGTCCGCGGGCATGTGAGGCGCTGTGCGTGCCCAACTGCCCACTTTCCTTGCTGGCCATAAGCTTTCTTGTTGGCCACAAGATTGTTGTTTTTCAACATCTTATGATTGAGTTCGTGGATTGTTCGTCCTAGAATCCATCGTAACATGCGAAGGAGCCGACCATGCGTATCGAACTGCTGCCGGGACTAACCAACGTCATCCGTTTCCCCGTGGAGCGTCGGGCTCGGCCGACGCTGGAACTCCTGCGCGAGATCGCGCCCGACCCGCGCGAGGTGGGCAACGTGGCCGAGGCGTTCGGCCTCGATTATCCAGTCTCGGGCCTCCGCGACGCGGCCGACGCGAGCACGGCCGAGTACATCCGCAAGCATGTACCGAGCGAGCCCGGCGAGGCACGTCAGGCAGCGCTACGAGGCGTGCTGGAGCCTCTTCTCACCCAGGCCGTCACCGTTTGCCGGGACGCCCATGAGGCTGCGGTCGCGGCCGGCGAAGCGCACCAGGCGCTTGCACGGGCGCAGACCGAGGGTGGCTTCTGGATCGAGCCGCTTGAGGAGCAGGCAGAGGAGCTGAGCGCCCGGGCGGCAGAGCTGCTGGTACAGGCGCAACTGTGCAGCGAGCAGGCCGAGGGTGCCGCGCGGGCGGTGCGGATCGCCCAGGGTGGAAAGACCTGGGCTCCGGCTGACCGTGATACCGAGTTCGCCGAGGCATTCGGGCTGGCGTGCTCGGCCTGAAGCACCAGGGGATATCGGCTACTGCTCGGAATGGGGGCAACGGCCGCCAAGCTGATGAGACGTCCACGCTTTCACCAACCGGGCCCGGCAGTAACCGAGCAAAAATCTCGTTTCAGCGCCGAAGGTGACAAGGTTTAGGCGCCGGAGATTAATGCACGAGTTGATGCATCATGTCGTTCCAAAGTCGCCGGATTCCACGTGGGCGAAGCCTGGTGCATCAAATATAGGTTTTCTGCACGTCTATCGCTTCATTGGGTGGAGGCCGTGTGGAAACGAGCATCTCGTCAGTCTGCGCGTGATCGCGCCGGGTTCGCCGAGGGTAGCCGGGTGTGGTGCCGAGCCTATCAGGCTCGGATGGCCGCCATCAGTGGCCTGACACCCAGGATCGCGATGACCCGCTTCATGTTGTAGGCCAGAACCTGCAGGCTCATCTCCGTGCCGACCCGTTTCAGCGTCCGGGTCAGGAAGTGCGTGGCGCCCATCCAGGCCTTGATGGTGCCGAACGGGTGCTCAACCGTTTGCCGTCGCAGGATCATCGCCTGCGGCACCTGATCGAGGCGCTTTTGCATGGCGTCCAGCACGCCCTCATGCTCCCAGCGAGTGACCCGACGCATCTTGGCCGGCGTGCACTGCGCCTTGATCGGGTATTCCGGGCACTTGGTGGTCCAGTACCCGCACCGGGTTGTCCTCGCCCACGTAGTCGTCGACGCTCTCGGGCAGCAGGAAGCTCTGGCTCCGGTTCCAGCCCTCGACGTAGCGTCCCATGCCCTCGATCCCGCGCTTTCTGCCGGGCAGAATCGACCGGCGGCGTCACTTGGGACAACAGTTTATCGTGTGGTCCATGACCTCGATCCACGCTCTACACATCCGTCACACCCCTACTCCGGACGATCTGCCGAGGGTTGCCCGCCTGTGGGCGCAGCTCGGGTGGGGGCAGGATGACGAGGATGAGCGACGGCGTGTCGGCCTGGCCTTTGCGGGTTCCGCCTGGATCGCCCTGGCTGATTGGGAAGGGGAGTTCGCGGGATACGCCCGCGCACTGAGCGATGGAGTGCTGGTCACCTACCTTGTCGAGGTAGCGGTAGTGCCGAGTTTCCGACGCAGAGGTGTAGGGGGCACCCTCATCCAGTCCTGCTTGGACGCCTTTCAACATACGGCTGTCTACGCGGATGCGGCGCCGGAGATCATCGGATTGAACACCCGATACGGTCTCCTCCCGCGTCCATCGCATCTGACAGCTTGTACACGCGGTCCTCGAACGGTCGCAGCAACCTGATCAACCGTCTTTCCACACAGCCTCGGTGGCTAGCGGACTCTCCGGAATGCTTCTGTGAGTGCTGTGTACTGCCCTGGCGTCGTGTCGGTCAGAGCATCGTCCCGCCCAGAAGGCGTGTCATCGTAGATGATAGGACGGTTGAACTGACTGGCGGTGAAGTCGAATCTTTCACCGTCTATCAGATTGTAGAAGTGCCAAGCATCACCGACGCGAGTCTTGGCAATGGCGCCGCCAAGGTAATCCTGCGCGACCAGGGCGGTCACACTACATTGGCCGCACGCCGGGTTCGCCTGACTATAGGTGCTGGCCGAATCCATCGACCAACACAGTCCTATCAGGCGGCCAAACTCTGCCGGGTCAAGAAGCATGGTGGGAGCTTGGCAGCCCCGCTTGATGTCCGCAACGGGTCGGCGGCGGCTGGTGACCGCCGCCGAGGCGTTCAGATATCCATCTGCTCGGAGATGGCCAGAGCGTCGTCCACCTCGATGCCCAGGTAGCGGACGGTGCTCTCCAGCTTGGTGTGCCCGAGCAGGAGCTGGACAGCGCGCAGGTTGCCGGTGCGCCGGTAGATCAGGGCGACCTTGGTCCGCCGTAGCGAGTGGGTGCCGTAGAGGGCCGGGTCGAGCCCGATGGAGGTGACCCAGCCGTCCATCAGCCGGGCATAGTGTCAGGTCGTCAGGGGCTTGTTGTTCCCGATCCGGCTCGGGAAGAGGTAGTCGCCCGACCGTCGCCCGCTCCTGGTAATCCACTGCATGACGGTCTCGCGCGTCTGCTCGGTGATCTCGAACTGCACCGGGCGGCCAGTTTTCTTCTGAACGACGATGGCCCGGGGGCGGACGCGGCCGCTCAGCAGCACATCGTCCACCCGCAGGGCCACCAGGTCACAGCCTCGCAGCTTGCTGTCGATGGCCAGGTTGAACATGGCAAGGTCGCGCAGTTGCTCCTGGATCTGCAGGCGGATACGGATGGCCCACACCTCTCGCAGTTTCAGCGGCGGCTTCTGGCCGATGAGCTTGCCGAGATTCCAGGGTCGGAAGACCGTGGTGCTGCCGGTGTCGGCCGATAAGGTGGCCGGGGTGCTTGTCATTGGGTGACTCCTGGTCTGATCCCATCGCACCCGTCATGGGTGGAGGGACTGACCAGGGCAGGCTTGAGGGCGGAGGCGGTCCACCCGGGAAGCGCGACATTTTCCAAACCAGGGGCTATGTTTGGCTCTGGAGGTTCCGCATGGGCGTGGTTCAGCTACCTGACGAGCTACAGCGCGTGATCGAGCGGCAGGTCGCCGAAGGCCGGGCCAGTAGCCCGACGGCGTTCTTGGAGGAGGCCGTTATGCGCTTGGTCGACGAGACCAGCGCGGAGGAGGACGAGGTTCGGCAGGCTGCTCAGGATGGCTCGGCCGACATCGAGGCAGGACGCTACCGGATGGTGGCAAGCCCTGATGACGAGCGCCGGCTACGGGACGACATAATGGCAAGGCTCCGCTCCCGTCTGTCCACCAGCGAGTAGTGGCCTATCGTCTTACCAGGACGGCGGAAGACCAGATCAATGCCCTCCTCCTCGACAGCGCGCGCGATCATGGCTTGGAGGCTGCTGGCCGATACGGTCAGCTGATCCTGACGGCCATGGCCGCTCTGGGCAAGGAGCCGCATCTGATCGGCTCGGTGGAGGTGGCCCGCCTGCCGGGCATTCGCGCTTACCCGACGCGCCTCGCCAAACGTCGCGTAGAGCCGGCACGTCACGTCGCGAGCCCCCGCCACCTCATCATCTACCGCCTGGCGGCGGATGGTGCCGTTGAGATCCTGGGCTTGGTTCACGACCGGATGGTTCTCTCCCGCGCAGCCCGACGGATCGCGCGGACGACCGATCCAGGCTGAGAGGGGTGGAAACCGGACCGCGCTGGCCCGCCCGATGCTCTCGGCATGAAGCAGTCCGCTCACCTTTACCGGCTACTGCTTACCCTATCATCAACCGATACCGTGTCCGTTGGTGAGGCCCACGGCGCCGGACACCGCCATGTAGGCCGCGATCACCAGCATGAGCGCCCCAGAGGCATAGGGTGCGCGGCGGGCGAAGCCGCTGAACCCTGACCACCGCTTCTGGATATGCCGGACGCTCAGGGACGCGATGACCCCGGCCGACACCATCGTCACCGCCAGGCCGACGCTGAACCCTGTCACCAGCACCACACCGAGGGGAATCCGCTTGAGCTGGAGGCAGAGGATCAGGACGGTGATGGCGGCCGGGCACGGGATCAGCCCACCTGTCAGGCCGAAGGTGACGATCTGCCAGGTGGTGACGTTGCGGTCCTGGAAGCGGCGGCCGATGTCGTCGGCGTGGGCGCGTTCGTGCGCGTCCATGTATTCGCCACCCGGCACCACCTTGAGGCCGCGAGCCTCCTTGTGCACATGGTCATGGCCGTGCCCCTCGATGAATGTCACATCGTAGCACTACCTGGGCACTTTAGGTTTGATGGGCGGCAGGAATCGTCGTCTGCAATGTGGACATCGCACGGGTGATGCGAGGTGAGCAAACAGCCGTGCGGTGATGGCCTGTCGCACGGCAGGCAGGC
>NZ_BDLP01000086.1:0-13750 GCF_001950415.1 Roseomonas sp. TAS13 | reverse complement strand
CCTCTCTATGCTGACGTCGAGACTTGTGATCAAGAGACAGGCCGCAGGACGGCGTCACCGTCGCGACCGAGGTGGCGGGGCTTTCCGTCACCCTTCAGGCGAGGCCGGCCCGGGCCGGGCGGAACCGGCTCGATCTCTGGCTGGTGCGCCCGGACGGCAGCGCCTTCGCCGCGAAGGAAGTCTGGCTGGAACTGTCGCAGCCCGAAGCGGGCATCGCCGGCATCCGCCGCCCGATGCGGGAGGCTGCGCCGGGGCGGTTCATGCTGGAAGGGCCGGAGCTGGCCTTGCCGGGACGCTGGACCCTGCGCGCCGAGATCCTCCTCAGCGATTTCGACCAGGCCGATGCGGTGATCAGCCTGCCGGTGGCGCCCTGACCCCATCGGGCGGGAACGCCCCCGCCGTCAGGTCCGCGCGGCGAAGGCCTCCACCAGCTTCGTCGGGCCGGAAACGATCAGCAGGTCCCCGGCCTCCACCCGCGTTTCCGGCCGGGCATAGGTGAAATCGGCCCCCTGCCGCTTCACGCCCACAATGGTGATGCCGTGGCGCGAGCGCAGCGCGGATTCCTCCAGGGTCCGGCCCACCGCCTCGGCCGGGGCACGGGTCTTCACGATGGCGAAGCCGTCGTCGAACTCGATGAAGTCGATCATCTTGCCCGTCACCAGATGCGCCACGCGCTCGCCCATCGCCATCTCGGGATAGACGACATGGTGCGCGCCCGTGCGTTCCAGGATGCGCCCGTGGTTGACGGTCAGCGCCTTGGCCCAGATCTGCGGGATGGCCATCTCGCTCAGCGCCAGCACCGTCAGCACGCTGGCCTCCAGGTTGGTGCCGATGCCCACCACGACATGCTGGAACTCCGGCACGCCCAGGCTGCGCAGCGTGTCCGCATCGGTCGTGTCGGCCTGCACCACATGCGTCAGGTCGTCCGCCCAGCGCTGCACCAGCTCGGGGTCCTCGTCGATCCCCAGCACCTCATGGCCCATGCGGATCAGGGATTGCGCCACGGCCCCGCCGAAGCGGCCGAGCCCGATCACCACGACCCCCGCATCGGCCTTCACGGGATTCCTAGCCAACGATGGTGCGCTCCTCCGGATAGCGGTAGGTGGCTCGGGCGCCACGCAGCGCCAGCGCCGTGGCGATGGTCACCGTGCCCACCCGGCCCAGGAACATCAGCCCGGTCAGAACCACAAGCCCGGGCATGGGCAGATCGGCGGAAACGCCCGCGGACAGTCCCACCGTCGCCAGGGCGGAGACCACCTCGAACAGCACCTTCTCCGCCGGCAGGTCCGTCAGCGACAACAGCAGCAGCGTGGCGGCGCAGACCACCCCGATCGCCAGCAACGCGATGGTCAGCGCCTGCCGCAGCAGGGATTCCGGCATCCGCCGGCCGAAGGCGTTGACATCGGGCGATCCCCGGACCTCCGCCCAGACGGCCAGGCCCAGCAGCACGAAGGTCGTCACCCGGATGCCGCCCGCCGTGCTGGCGCTGCCGCCGCCGATCAGCATCAGCGCACTGCTGAGAAGCAGCGTCTCCGGCCGCATCGCCGCGACATCCACCGTGTTGAAGCCGCCCGAACGCGTCATGACCGCGTGGAACAGGGCGCCATGCATGCGCTCCGCCACGGGCAGCCCCGCCAGGGTGGCCGGATTGCCCCATTCATAGGCCAGCACTCCCGCCCAGCCGAGCAGCAGCAGCGCGCCGCTGCCGATCAGGGTGAGCCGCGTGTGCAGGCTCCAGCGTTGCGGCGCCAGCGGTGCGCGGCGCAGGTCATGGACCACCGGCACCCCGATCCCGCCCGCCAGCACCGCCAGCATCACCGGCCCTGTCACCGCGAGGTCCGCGCCGAAGCGCACCAGGCTGTCGCCATAGGTGGACAGGCCCGCGTTCGTATAGGCGGAAACGGCGTGGAAAATCCCGGCCCAGGCCGCCTCCCCCCAGTCCATGCCATAGGCGAGGCGCAGGCGCAGGCAGAGCGCCGCCGCCACCAGCAGCTCGGTCCCCAGGGTCATGGCCAGCACCAGCCGCAGGATCGCGGCCACGTCGCCAGGCGCGATCACCTGCAACTCCGCCTGCGTCATGAGCCGCGAGGACAGCCGGATGCGCCGCCTGACCAGCAGGCCGAGCAGCGTCGCCCCGGTGAGGATGCCGAGCCCGCCGGCCTGCATCAGCAGCAGGATCACCACCTGCCCCGGGAAGGTCCAGTAGGTCGCCATGTCCACGATGGAGAGGCCGGACAGGCTGGTGGCCGAGGTCGCGGTGAACAGCGCGGTGAGAAGCGGCGCCCCCTGCCCATCTGTCCGCGCCGGGGGCAGCATCAGCAGCCCGGTGCCCAGCAGGATCACCACCAGGAAGGCGAGCGGGATCACCCGCGTCGGATGCCGGAGCATGCTCCCGAAGGCGCGCCGCGGCAGCGGTGCCGCGCGGAGCAGCGCCGGCGGCAGGCCGATATGGGAGGCGCCGCCCGTCCCGCCGCGTGGTCGCAACCGTGAACCTCCCTGGGGCATGGCAAATCTCAGCTTGTTGACCAATCCGCCGCAGGGTCAAGCCGGGCACGGCGCCATATCCCCGGCGCCGTGCCTTGACGCAATCGTCGCCGCTCGTCCAGGCTTCCCGCGCCGACGATAAGGAAACGCCCGCATGACCGCCGTTCAGGATGTCGTCGAGTATCCCACCCAGCCGACCGACTACCTGCCGCACGTCATCACGCGCTGCGTCGAGAAGGCGGGGAAACTCGGCAGGCCGGTCCACTTCGCGCTGCACGGCGCGGAGGTCACCGTCCGGCCCGGGCAGACGGCCGACGAGGTGGATGCGGAGGTCCAGCGCCAGTGGCGGGCGGCGAACACCCATCCCATGCCGCAGGCTGCCTCCCCCGGCTGATCCGCCCGTCGCGCGGCCGTCGTCCTGTCGCCCCGCTCCCGTTGCCCTGGCCGCGACGACCCTCCCCGGAAGGCGGTGCCCGCCCGGGCCGGTTCCCGCGACAGCGCGGCGCCCACATCCCCGCCGGCCACCGCCTCCACATCCGTCGGCACCGCCACGACGGCCCCTCTTCCTGGGGGCGCTTCCGGCCGGATTTCCGGGCGTCCCGGATGTGCGCCAGATCACAGCAGCGCCGCCGCGGACCATGCCAGTTTCGGTGCCGCATTGCTGGGAATGGCGGGGCCCGGTGCTTCACCGGCGCCATGGATCGGGACAAGAGGGGCGAAGCCGTTTGCTGGGTTTGGACGATGGCCGTGTTTTCCTGGTGGGACATGATCCCGCCTGGGCTTCGCTCTATGCCTGCGAGGAGCGGCTCATCCGCTCCGCGATGCAGCGCCTGCTGGTGGACGTCCAGCACTTCGGAAGCACCTCGATCCCGGGCATCCGCGCAAAGCCGATCCTGGATCTGATGGTCGGGGTCCGCTGCCTTTCCATCGTCGACCGGTACAGGTCCCTGCTCGGTGGCATCGGCTACGAATACCAGGCCGACAGGCAGGTTCCGGGCGGAGCGTTCTTCGCCAAGGGGACGCCACGCACGCATCACCTGCATGTCGTGGAATGGAATGGCTGGAAATGGCGCCAGAACCTCGCCTTCCGCGACCGCCTCCGCAACGCACCCTGCCTCGCACGCTCGTACGAGGCGGAGAAGATGGCGCTGGCAAGCCGTTACCCGGGGGATCGCGTCTCCTATACGTCGGCGAAGGCCGATTTCATCAGGCGGAGCATAGACGCCTCCTCGCTTTGAGACGAACGGCAGAACCTACCGGCCTGCGGGCGCGCGAAGCTCCGGCGTCGCGCTCCATGGCTGGCCACGGTTGAGAGGCTCCGCCCCATCCCCTCGAGGCCATGCGTCCCGCCACCGCCCGGGTCGGGGCACGACCTCCACGAACGCCCCCTTGCTTTCCGAACCCGCCCCAGGTTATAGGAATAAAATCAACAGGCGCCCCATAACCCGCGACCGCCTCCAGCAGCGCGTTCCGGGTTGATCCCCGACCAGCCCAACATCGCCGACAGCAAACGCCCGATGTCGTGCCTGACTGGATGCCTTTCGCCTCCCCCGCCATGGCGTCACCGCACCCGGAACCTGCGTCTCGGCGGCACTCGCCCACCACGCGGGCGGATAAAGGTCTAAAATCCTAAAATGCTAAAAAACCGGAAACGACGCGCCTGACGAGGGCCCTGGCCCGTGAAGGGGGAGAAGCGGACGGCGCGGGACCATGAAATGCCCGAGGGTCCATGCATCCTGCCATTCGCATGATGTCCTCCGGGCCGCATGGTCCGCTCAGGCGCAGGCCGAAAGGCCCAGCACGGGCAGGCCGGTCCAGAGCGTGGCCGCCAGCGCGGCCCCCGTGGCTGCCAGGGAAGCCAGGCCCAGGAAATGCCAGGGTTCGCCGGGCAACGGCCTGCCGGAGCCGAAGGCAACGGACCGCCAGCACCACTGGAGCAGCACCGTGAGCACGAGCAGATGCGCCGTCAGGATCAGCAGCAGCACGCCCCGCAGCAGGCTGAAGGGGCCGAGCGAAGCCTCTTCCCAGCCCCAGGCGCAGCCCAGCGACACACCGCCGTAGAGCGCGAGAAAGGCGGAACCCCAGACCGCGAAGCCGCCCAGCAGGAGCAGGCCGGAACGGCGCCCGGACTCGCTCACGCGCTGCCTCCCGCTGCTGGCAGGCCCCCCCAGCACAGCGCCAGAGCCGCGAGCAAGGCGATCGCTCCGGTAATGGCGGTGTAGTCGTGCCACAGGCGGCCGATCCGCAGATCCAGGCTACGCCGTGGCGAGAGGTAGCCCGCATGGCCGCGATACAGGCCGAAGCCGGCAAAGAGCAGGCCCAGCGCCGCGTGCAACGCGGCATAGGCCAGCAAGGCAACACCCAGCGCCCCCACGGCATGGGCCGCCGGGTCCGGCACCAGGCAAAGCAGCCACACCAGCGCGGCCAGCGCCACCCCATGGCCCAGCAGGGCCAGCAGCAGCCCGGCGCTCCGCCCTGCCGTCCGGCTACGGACATTGGCGGCGACGGCCCATCGCCCGCCCAGGGCTGCCAAAGCCAGCCCCGGCAGGACGAGGCCGGCCGGCAGCCACCCTCCCGGCGGTCCGCCCACGGAAGGCAGGGGCGGGGGTGGCCAGTTCGGGGCGACCACGTAGAGGAAGGCAGCCCCGAAGAGCAGCGAGGCGAAGAGCGTCGCATCCGCCACCAGGGTGAAGCGCATCGCCCAGAGCGAGGGCGCCGAGGCGCTCTCCACATGCGGGGGCAGCATCAGCCCGTGCCCGGCGGGAATGGGGCCGCTGTCCCGCCGCCCGGCCGGGTCCGGCGTCCAGCACAGCAGCAGGGCCAAGGCCGCCAGCAGCCCCAGCGGTGCCAGCCAGTAGAGGCCGAGCAGCAGCGCCACGAAGACCACGCCGGTGGCCAGGGCGGACCAGAGCGGCAGGAAGCTCGGCTGAGGGAGCACCACGATCTGCTCGGGCTTTCCGGTGGCGATCTCCACCGCCAGCGTCTCCTGGTGGCCGTTCCGGGCGAAAGGAAGATAGCCCTCCCCCGCCGCCAGCCTGCGACCCAGATCCGGATCGTCCCGCAGGGGAGCGCGGCCCGCCACCTCCGGCAGGGAGGCGAAGGCGTAGCTGGCAGCGGGGACGGGCATGGCCCATTCCAGCGTTTCGGCCTCCCAGGGATTGCGGCGGAAGCGCCGCCCGAAGCGGGACTGCAGCACCATGTCCAGCAGGAACAGCGCGAAGCCCATGGTGAGGATGAAGCCGCCAAGGGAGGAGATCAGGTTCAGTCCCTCCCAGCCGATCCCGGCCTCGTAACTGTGGATGCGCCGGGGCATGCCGCGCAGCCCCGTCAGGTGCATCAGGAAGAAGGTCAGGTTGAAGCCGAGGAAGATCAGCCAGAAGGCCGCAACACCCAGGCGCTGCACCGGCATCCGCCCGGTGACATGCGGCAGCCAGTAATAGGCGGCCGCGAGCATGGGAAAGATGAAGCCGCCCACCAGCACGTAGTGCAGATGCGCCACCACGAACTGCGTATCATGCGCCTGCCAGTCGAAGGGCACGACGGCCAGCATCACGCCGGTCAGCCCGCCGCAGGTGAAGACGAAGAAGAAGCCCAGGATGTAGAGCATCGGCAGGGTCAGGCGCGGCCGCCCGCTTGCCAGCGTGCCGGTCCAGGCGAAGATCTGCACCGCCGTCGGCACCGCGACCAGCGTGCTGGCGGCGGAGAAGAAGGCCTGCGCCAGATGCGGGATGCCCACGGTGAACATGTGGTGCACCCAGAGGCCGAAGGAGAGGAAGCCCACCGCCACCACGGCCACCACGATCCAGGTGTAGCCGAGCAGTTCGCGCCGCGCGAAGACCGGCAGCATGGTGGAGATGGCGCCGGCGGCGGGCAGGAAGATGATATAGACCTCGGGATGGCCGAAGAGCCAGAACAGGTGCTGCCAGAGCAGCGGATCGCCGCCGCGCGCGGGGTCGAAGAAGGGCAGGCCGATGGCGCGCTCCGCCTCCAGCAGCAGCGAGCCCAGGATCAGCGGCGGGAAGCCCACCAGCATCATCCCCGCCGTCACCAGCAGGTACCAGGCATAGATCGGCATCCTGTCGAGCGACATGCCGGGCGCGCGCAGCTTCAGGATGGTGACGGTGATCTCCACCGCGGCCGAGACGGCGGAAATCTCGACAAACGTGATGCCGAGCAGCCAGACATCGGCGTTGATGCCGGGCGTGTAGGGCCTGGAGGAAAGCGGCGTGTAGAGGAACCAGCCGGTATCGGGCGCCACGCCGGCCAACAGGGCCACGATCAGGATCGAGCCGCCGAAGAGGTAGCACCAGTAGCCATAGGCGCCGAGGCGCGGGAAGGCCATGTCGCGCGCGCCGAGGATCTTCGGCAGGAGATAGATCGCCAGCCCCTCGAACATCGGGATGGCGAAGAGGAACATCATCACCGTGCCGTGCATGGTGAAGACCTGATTGTACACATCCGGCCCCAGGAAGGCCGAGCGCGGCGTGGCGAGCTGCGCGCGGATCAACATCGCCAGCAGGCCGCCGATCGTGAAGAAGACGAAGGCGGTGACGATGAAGCGCTTTCCGATCACCGTGTGGTTCACCGCCGAGAGCGCACCCCAGCCCTTCGGTGTGGCCCAGATGCGCTCCAGCTCCTTGTGCAGCCGGATCGGCGACGGGCGGTTGCGTTCCGGTGGATGCTCCCTGGCGGTCACGGTGCGTGCCCTCCCTGGGTCTGCCCGTCCAGCCTCCGCCCCTCCGGCGAACGCCCGACTGGCACGGAGCCCACCGCGCCCCGCTCTCCGTCGTCCCGCTCCTGCGCCCCGCGCGGCGCGGCCGGCAGCGGCAGGCGGCTGGCGAGGCGGGCCAGCACGGCCTCGTATTCCTCCGCCGGATGCGCCTGGACCGCGAAGCGCATCTCCGCATGGAAGGTGCCGCAGAACTCGGCGCAGAGGCCGTCATAGAGGCCCGGCTCCGCCGCCTTCAGGCGCAGGATGTTGGTATGGCCGGGGATGGCGTCCAGCTTGCCGCCCAGCCGCGGCACCCAGAAACTGTGGATCACGTCTCCCCCGATCACATGGACATCCACCGGCCGCCCGGCGGGGATATGCAGCAGGCCGGTGGTTTCCATCCCCTCCGCCTCCGGGTAGGTGAAGCGCCAGATCCATTGCTGCGGGCGCGCCTCCACCCGCAGGATGCCGGGCGTGCCCGGATGCGCCAGCAGCCTTTCCCCGCTCGCCAGGGCGAAGACCAGCAGCGCCGCCAGCACCAGGCCGGGCATCACGAGCCCACCCCAGAACAGCCAGAGCCGCTCGCCGGTGCCCGAGGCGATGCCGGGCCGCAGGAAGGCCAGCAGCAGCAGCACCATCACCAACAGGAAGAGGAGCGCAGAGCCGCCCAGCATCACCCACCACAGCCGCGCCACCGAGGCCGCCGCGGGCCCGGCGGGGTCGAGGGTGGAGAAGGGCCCGCCGCATCCCCCGAGCACCGCGAGAAGCGGCAGGGGAAGCGTGCGGCGAAACCCGCCTGCCGCCGCGGACTTCTGCCGTGAGGCAGAAGGAGCAGCGGCATGGCGGAGGGCACCGAGACCAACCCGATCATCGAGAACCTGTCGGAGGAGGATGTTTCCTCCGCCGTGGCGGTGGCCGGCCACCCCCTGCATGCCATGGCGGTGCATTTCCCCATCGCCCTGGTCTTCGCCACGCTGGGCTGCGACCTGCTCTACTGGTGGTCGGCCGATCCGTTCTGGCTGCGCGCCGGCCTCTGGGCCTGCGGCGGTGCCTTCGTCAGCGGCGTGCTCGCGGCGGCGATCGGCACGGCGGAATTCCTGCTGGTGCCCGGCATTCGGGGCCGGGCGGCGAGCTGGATGCACGCGATCGTGGCCATGGCACTGATCGCCATGATCGGCATGAACTGGGGCCTCCGGCTGGTGGATGCGGCGGCGGTCCTGCCGCTCGGCCTGCTGCTGTCCGTGCTCTGCGCGGCCTTCACCGGCGTCGCGGGCTATCATGGCGGCAAGCTGATCCTGGATCATGGGATCGCCCTCATGGTGTCGCCACGCGGCTGAAGGGGCGGCGGCAGCCCGCCCAGGAGGTTCCCCACCAGGTCCCGCAGTCCGCCCGGGCGGTGCAGCACCTCGGGCAGGGCATCGAGGCCAGCCCCCGGCTTGTCCAGCACCAGCCAGAGGATGCCCAGGACCGTCAGCAGGGTCAGCCCCGCCAGCCCGGCATTCGTGCCGCGCCACAACAGGCGCGGATTGTCGAAGAGATGCAGCACCACATAGCCGTTCACCAGGTGCAGCAGGGCCAGCACCCCGACCGCCAGCAGCTTCGCGGCGAACCAGAGTGTGAAGGTCTCGCGCAGGAAGATCAGCGCCGTGCCGGAGCCGATGGCCAGGAAGGCCGCGGGCGAGACCAGGGTGACGAAGAGGAAACGGGTGAAGGCCTGCAACTCGAAGAGCGGCCTCCCCTCCGCCACCTGCGGCCGTCGGGCATAGAGCATCGGCAGGCTCAGCAGGCCGGCGCACCAGATGCTCAGCGTGGCGATGTGCAGGAACTTCAGCCAGAGGATCATGCCGCGCGGCGATCCTCGGTGCCAAGCAGGCCCGCCAGCCGGAACAGCGCCACCGCCAGATAGGGCAGGCTGGCGGGCACCCACATGATCAGGCCGGCGAGCTGCTGGTCCTCCAGCGGCGAAAGGCCGAAGGGCGCGGTGGTCGCCAGGTGCGGCGCGTAGAGCGCCTGCCCAGCGAAGGTCAGCAGCGCCCCGAGCAGCCCCATCTGCATGGTGGTGAAGAGCAGGGCCGCCAGGGCCGGCCCCGCCGGCCGCTCCGGCGAGAGCACCGCATGCCAGAGCATCAGGGCGGGGAACAGCAGCGAAAGCTCCATGAGCCAGTACAGGGCATCGCTGCCGAGGGCCGCCGCATAGGGGGCCGGGGCATGCCAGAACCAGAGCAGCACGGCCTGCGCCCCCGCCAGGGCGGGCAGGAGGGCGCGGCCGCCACCGCCCCGGCCCGGGGGAAGACCCGCGGCCAGCAGCGGCGCGGCCACCGCGACGAGCAGCATGTGGTGCGCCACCCGGGCCAAGAAGAGCGCCGAGCTCAGCGCGCAGAGCGGGGAGACGAAGGCGGCGAGGAGGGCCAGCCAGCCGGCCAGGGCGAAGTGCGCCTGCCGGCCCCGCCCTTCCCGCGCCAGCCACCAGCCATGGGCCAGGGCCGCAAGCGCCAGAACCGAGAGCAGGACCGGATCAAGGTTCCAGCGGCCCCAGAGCTTCTCCGGCAGTGGAGCGCTGCCGCAATAAGGGATCGTCGGGTCCATGGCCGCCTGCCTTCTTCGCGATGCGGAGACCGGCCCCGCATCGCCCTGGATGTTCTGTCCGTGTTCCGGCGGCGCTTCCCGGCCCCGGCGGAACATTCTCCGGGGCTATCGCGCGAGGGGATCGGTTGGCTGCATGGAGGGCGGCGGGTTTTCCGGATTCAGGCCTCCGGGGGGGGCACGCCGCCAGGGGCTTGCGCTTCAGGCGCAGGAAGTCGATGGCATGGCGCGTGCGGCCGTCCCCGGTGGCGAGGTCGGCCAGGATCTCGCCCACCACGGAACAGAACTTGTACCCGTGGCCGGAACAGGGCGAGGCCAGCACCACCTGCTCCTGGCCCGGCAAGTGGTCGAGGATGAAGTGCTCGTCCAGCGTGTTGGTGAAGAGGCAGGAGCGCAGGGCCATGGTCGGGCCGTTGCCCTCGGGGAAATAGCGCCCGGCGAAGTCGCGCAGCAGCGCTTCGTCGCGCGCATCCGGCTCGCGCCGCAGCGCCTCGGGCGCTCCCTGCTCCTCCAGATGGTGATAGCGCCCGAACTTGAAGCCCGGCACCTCGTAGATGGGAAAGCCGTAGAAGCGGCCTTCCGGGACGTCGAGGTTGAAGACCGGGAAGCAGGAGCGGTCGAAGAGCTCCGGCCGGCGTGGTTGCAGCCAGGCCAGCACCTGCCGCTCCGGCACGGCCAGCCGCGAGAGTTCCGGCACGAGCTGCCCCATCCAGGGCCCGGCGGCCAGGACCAGCCGCTCCGCCTCGTAGCGCCCCTGTTCCGTCTCCACCACCACGCCGCCCGAGGGCGCCACCCGCCACTCGCGGACCGCCTCGCGGGCGCGGATCTCCGCGCCCAGGGCCTGTGCCGCCCGCACATGCGCGATGATGGCGCGCTCGCTGGCGATCAGCCCGCCCTGGGGCTGGAACACCGCCCGCGTGCCGCCCGGCAGGCGATAGGCGGGGAAGCGCTCCCAGATCTGCGCGGCGTCGAGAACCTCGTGCGGCAGATCATGCTGCAGGGCCGAGGCCAGCGCGCCCTGGAACAGGCCGCCCTCCTCCGGCCCGGCGTCGATGGAGCCGGTGGTGACCAGGAGCTCCTCGCCGCTGGCATCCTCGATCTCCCGCCACAGCTCATAGGCCCGGCACAGCAGCGGCACATAGGCCGGGTCCTCGTAATAGGGCAGGCGGATGATGCGGCTGATGCCATGGGAGGACCCCATGGCATGGGGGATGTCATAGCGTTCCAGTCCCAGCACCCGCTGGCCGCGCCGGGCGAGCTGCCAGGCGGCGGCGCTGCCCATGCCGCCGATCCCCACCACGATCACGTCGTAACGCATGCCCCGGCCTTCCCTGCTCCCTTCCCGATCCGGGGGGACCGGGCGCGTCACATCATGATGCCCGGGCGCCCGGTGGGTGGCCAGTGGCGGCGCCACCGCCGGACCGTGCCGGTCTGGCCGAGACGCTCCACGCCCAGCGCCCGGATCCGGTGTCCATGGACGGCCCCCAGCCAGGCCAGCTTGGCGGGGTGCCCGTCCAGCACCGTGACCAGCCCGCAATGCGCGGGCAGCCTGCCCAGCAGGGCCTCGGCTGGCCGGCCTCGCGCAGGCGCTGCGCCGGGCCAGCGGCGTGTCGCCCTTGGCGGTCTCGTGCATCAGCAGGCCGAAGCCCTGCTGCGTGGGCATCTGCGGCTGCATCGGCACGGGCAGCGCCACGGGCACGGACGCCGCCGTGATCCGCGCCTCCGCACCCGGGCCACCGTGCCGCAGCGGCATTGAATTCCGCCTTGGCGAGCCTCAGAGGCGGAGGATGCCCTCTCCGTCCGATGTGCGGACCGGCGTTCCTGGGCCGACCCTTTGCAGCTTCATCTCCGTGAAGGCGGGGCGGTGACTGCCTTCCGTCCTCAGGCTCAGCACCGTCTCGCCGCCTTCCTTGCGGCGGAAGACATGCAGCCGCAGCCCGGACTCGCGCCAAGCCATGGTGTCGCCGTCATCCTCGTAGAGGAGGGCCTCGCCCTCCCCTTCGCCGAAGACGAGGAGGCTGCGCTCACTATCGCTGGCCGGATCGACGCGGTCGAGCTGGCCGGTGACCGGCACCATGGCACCCGCGGGGACGAAGACCGGCAGATGGCCCAGCGGCGCCTCCACCATGATCTCCTCGCCGCCAGGAAAGGCCTCGCCGGTGCGGAAGTCGTGCCAGCCGCCGGGATGCTGCGGCAGGTAGATGCGGCGCGACACCGCGCCTTCCTCCAGCACCGGGGCGACGAGCAGGTCGCGGCCGAGCAGGAAGACGTCGTCCTGGCCCTTGCAGCGCGGGTCGCCGGGGAAGTCGTAGAAGGTCGGCCGCACCACCGGCTCGTTCTCCGCCGCCGCGCGCCACATCTGCGTGTAGAGATAGGGCATCAGGCGGTAGCGGAGCGCCATGGCCTCCCGCACCTGCGGCAGCACCTCCGGATGCATCCAGGGCAGGTTGACAATGCCGTCATTGTTCCAGGAATTCATCACGAAGCGCGGCCAGAGCGAGCAGAACTCGACGAAGCGGCAGAACAGCTCGGGCCCCGGGCTCGGCCCGTGGAAACCGCCCACGTCGTGACCGGTGTTGTACATCCCGGACAAGCTCATGGTGATGCCCTGCGCGAGATTGAAGCGCAGCGTCTTCCAGGCCGTCTCGTTGTCGCCCGTCCAGCTCTGGCCATAGCGCGCGATGCCGGCGCAGCCGCCGCGCGTGACGGCATAGATGCGCTTGTCCGGCGTGCGCGCCTGCTGCGTCTCGTGCGACAGCTTGGTCATCAGCAGGGCCTGGGCCGGCCGCGCCAGGGACTGGCGGTAGGGCCGTCCGTCACCATTGACGAGAGCGTCCTCGTCCCAGATCTCGTATTCGTTGTTGTCGTTCCAGACGGTGGTGACGCCGTAGTCGAGCAGCGCCGTCTCCAGCCCGTTGCGCCACCAGGCGCGGCCCTGGGGATGGGTGAAGTCGAGATGGTAGCCGAGCCCGTCCCAGAATTGCGCCACGGCGGGCTGCCCGGTGTCGCCGTCCTGCACCAGGAAGCCGCCCTCCAGCGTTTCCGCAAGGCGCGGATGGTCGTCCAGCAGGCAGGGCTTGAGGTTGGTGACCGGCTGCATGCCGGCCTCCTTCAGCCGGCGCATGGTTGCCGCCGGATCGGGAAACTTGCTGCGGTTCCAGTTGAAGGCGTAGCGCTTGCCGTTGATCGAGGTATAGCCCGAGCCGAAATGGAAGCTGGAGCAGGCGATGCCTTCCTGTTGGCAGCGGTCGATATAGTCCTTGATCTGCGCGTCCGCATCGTCGGCATCGGCGATGGCCATGGAGGTGGTGGCGAAGCCCAGCGTCCATTTCGGCGGGAAGGCCTGACCGCCCACCATCCAGGAGAAGCGCCGCACCACGTCCGGCACGCCGGGGCCGGCGAGGACGGTATAGTCGAGATCCCCATCCTGCGCCGCATAGGAACGGAACAGGCCGTGATAGTTGTCGATGGTGCAGCCGAGATCGACCTCGGCCACGGCGAGGTTGTCGTAATAGACCCCATGTGCGCCGCGCGGCCCGTCCACGATGAAGAACGGCACCATCTTGTAGAGCGGGTCGCTCAGCTCCGCATCGAAGCCGCAGGGGTCCACCGCATCGATGCGGAAGCGGCGGCCGGTATGGTCCACCGGCCCGGCCTTGTCGCCCAGCCCGTAATGGCTCTCGCCCTCGTGCCGCAGCATGAAGTGCTGCAGGGCGCCGGTGCGGGGGGAGACGGCATAGGCCTGGGTCGGCCGGTCCGCCAGGAAGGGCTCGGACTCGCCGGGGCGGTGCCAGGCGATGCCGAAGGGCTCCAGGGTGACATGGGCGGTCAGCCCGCCCTCGGTGGAAAGGGTCACGCCGCCCTCGCCTTCCCGCACCGTGACGGCTGGGCAGGAGAAGCCGGAAAGATCCTCGCGGGCGCGGCCCTCATAGGGCGGCTCCAGTCCACCGGCTGTCTCTTGATCACATCTAC
>NZ_BDLP01000085.1:0-13786 GCF_001950415.1 Roseomonas sp. TAS13 | reverse complement strand
GCGTGCCGGGTGAGGGCCTGTCGGGCGGGGGAGGGCAAGATCCGGGACCTTTCCATGGGCTGCGCCGGCGCAGCCTGCCGCGGGAATGTGGCCCGCTTGCGGCGGCTCCCGCACCGCGCCGTGGCTGGCCACCCGGATGGGGCTTGCCGGAGGGGCTGGAAGGGGAGGGAGCGCCCGGGGCGCCCGCATGGGGGCGGGCGCATGGGGCGCCGGTCCGGGCTGTCACGGTTGCTGGCTTGATCCGGCGGCGCCCATGGGCATCCTGGGGCCATGCCTCTTCCCTTCTTCGACCGGCGCCCCCGGGTGGCCGTCATCCGCATGTCCGGCGTCATCGCCGCCCGGGCCACGGGCCTCGGCGGCCCCGGCCTCAGCGCCGCCGGGCTGGCGCCGGTGCTGGAACGCGCCTTCGGGCTGAAGCGCCTGGCGGGGGTGGTGCTCGCCATCAACTCGCCCGGCGGCTCGCCCGTGCAGTCCTCGCTGATCGCGGCGCGGATCATCCGGCTGGCGGACGAGAAGGACGTGCCGGTGATCGCCTGCATCGAGGATGCCGGGGCCTCGGGCGGCTACTGGATCGCCTGCGCGGCCGACGAGATCGTCTGCGACCCTGCCTCCATCACCGGCTCCATCGGGGTGATCTCCCAGGGATTCGGCTTCCAGGAGGCGATCGAGCGCCTTGGCGTGGAGCGCCGGGTGGTGACGGCGGGGGAGAACAAGTCCTTCCTCGACCCCTTCCTGCCCCCCGATCCGTCGCAGCAGGAGAGGCTGCACCAGCTCCTCGACACGCTGCACGAGGAGTTCAAGGACTGGGTCCGCTCCCGCCGTGCCAGCCGGCTGAAGGCACCGGAAAGCGAGGTCTTCAGCGGCCGCTTCTGGACGGGGCGGGAGGCGGTGGCGCTCGGCCTCGCCGACCGGCTGGGCGACCTGCACGGGGAGATCGAGCGCCGCTTCGGCAAGGAGGCGAAGATCGTCTGGCTGAACATCCGGCGGCCGCGCTGGCCCTGGCGGCTCTTCTCCGCCGCCGTGGGCGCGACGCTGGAAATCCTGGAGGAACGCTCGGCCCGGGCACGGCTGGGGCTCTGAGGGGGCTGGCAGGGCCTTAAACCCTCCTGGCGCCGGGACGTTGCCCCGGTGGGAAACAGACCAGACCAAGGAGAGACGCGATGAGCATTCCTGTTGCCGGCGAACTCGGCCTGCTGTCCGAGGGCGAATACGCGCCGATCCTGCAGAGCCACTACCCGCATCTGGAGAGCCTGTCGCAGGAGGAGACACTGGGGCTGGCCCGCTGGCTGCGCGAGCAGCGCAACCGATCCCGCGACCTGGTGCGGCAGCGGCGCCGCGCCCGGCGCGGCAAGGGGCCGGGGCCCGCGGAATCGAGCGAGCGCGGGCTGGCGGCGAAGAAGCAGGTCTTCGCCAATGCGCTGAAGCGGGTGAACGCGCGGCTCGACACCCTCAATGCCGGGAAGCGCCGCGTCCGCAACGCGGAGCGCCTGCGCGCTGCCCTGCGCCGCCGCGAGGAGGCGCCGACGCATCATCCCGGCGGCGGCCGGACGGCGGGCGAGGGGATGCCTCCCACCCGCAACCGGGGCATCCGGGTGAAGGTCGATCCGCGCGAGGTGGGCCGCGTCTCTCAGTTCGTGAAGAACGCCCAGGCCCGCAAGGACCGGCGCCAGGCGGCCTGACGACATCCCCCGGCGGCTTCCCCCCGGGACAGTCGGGGGGGGCAGCCGGGCGGGGCTTCAGCCGCCGACCTGCCGCATCCAGTCGGCGAGGTTGTAGGCCATGGAGAGGCGGGCGATCCTGCCGTCGCGGATGGTGAGGAAGGCGCCGGCCGGCAGCACGTAGCGTTGCCCCTGCGCCGGCGGCAGGCCCTCGTCGGTGGCGAGGTACTCGCCCTCCACCACGAATTCGGCCGCCGCGCGGGTGCCCGTGGCATCCAGCATCACCACCAGATCCACCAGCTTCTCGCGGTAGCAGCGCTCCATGTGCTTCAGGAAGGCGGCGAAGGCCTGCTTGCCCACCTGCCTGCCGCCCTGGTTGATGTCATGGGCCACGTCCTCGGCGAGGCAGTCGAGCATCGCCGCCCAGTCGCCCCGGTTGAAGGCGTCGTAATAGGCGAGGATCAGCCGCTCGGAGGCATGGGCCTCGGGCAGGGCGCCGGGGTCGCCAGGACCGCCTTCCGTGCCGGAGGGGGCATGTGCGGCGGGGGAGGCTGCTGCGGCATGGGTGGGATGGTGCATGGCGGGGGCCTTCCGGTGGGAGGGGGCGGACCTTATGGTGCGCGCGCCATGTCCGCCAAGCCGCCTTCCTTCCAGGAACTGATCCTGCGCCTCCATGCCTATTGGAGCCGCCAGGGTTGCGTCATCCTCCAGCCCTACGACATGTCCGTGGGCGCCGGGACCTTCCACCCCGCGACGACGCTGCGCGCCCTGGGCGCCACGCCGTGGAAGGCCGCCTATGTGCAGCCTTCCCGCCGCCCCTCCGACGGGCGCTATGGCGAGAACCCGAACCGGCTGCAGCACTACTACCAGTACCAGGTCATCATGAAGCCGAGCCCGCAGAACGCGCAGGAACTCCTGCTCGATTCCTACCGCGAGATCGGCCTCGACCCGCTGAAGCACGATTTCCGCTTCGTGGAGGATGACTGGGAAAGCCCGACGCTGGGTGCCTGGGGCCTGGGCTGGGAGGTCTGGTGCGACGGGATGGAGGTCGGCCAGTTCACCTATTTCCAGCAGGTGGGCGGCATCCCGGTGGTGCATCCGAGCTTCGAGATGACCTACGGGCTGGAGCGGCTCGCCATGTACGTGCAGGACATCGAGAACGTGTACGAGCTGGATTTCAACGGCCAGGGCGTGAAGTACGGCGACGTCTTCCTGCGGGCGGAGCGGGAGTTCAGCGCCTACAACTTCGAGTTCGCCGACGTGCCGAGGCTGTTCCAGCACTTCGCCGATGCCGAGGCCGAGTGCAATGCGCTGGCCGACCGGGGCCTCGCTTTGCCGGCCTATGACCAATGCATCGCCGCCAGCCACCTGTTCAACCTGCTCGATGCGCGCGGCGCGATCAGCGTGACGGAGCGCGCCGCCTATATCGGCCGCGTCCGCGCCCTGGCGAAGCGGTGCTGCGAGGGCTGGGTCGCCGGGGAGGCCGCGTTGGAAGCCCCGAAGACGGCGGCCTGACCGCCGCGCCGCCCCACGCCCCTCGCAAGCACCGACCGAGAAGCCGCCCCTACGATGCCCGAACTCCTGCTCGAACTCTTTTCCGAGGAAATCCCGGCGCGCATGCAGGCGCGTGCGGCGGAAGACCTCGCCCGCCTTCTCACCGAGGCGCTGAAGCCCGCCGGCCTCGTGCCGGAGAACCTCCGCACCTTCCACGGCCCGCGCCGCATCGCCCTGGCGGCGGCGCTGCCGGCAACGTCTGCGGAAGAGCAGTGGGAGGAGCGAGGTCCCAGACAGGGTGTTGCCGCGAATGTGCTGACCGCATTCATTCGGTCGAAAGTCGCCGGGAAATTCGGTAAATCCGCCTCTTCCAAGCTTTCGGAAGAAGAGGCGGTTCGGCGCCTTATTGCAGGGGAGGCCGTTGCCTACCCTGATGACGAGCTTGGCATTGTGCGCGACTTGAGATTGGCATGGCGGCCGTCTGGCAAGTCGCTGGCATTAGTAGCATCGGCCATTGTACCTGGTCGTTCGTCTCGGGCAGTCATCGCCGAGGCGATGCCGCCGCTGCTGCGCCGCTTCCCCTGGCCCAAGTCGATGCGCTGGGGCGGCACCTCCACCTTCACCTGGGTGCGGCCGCTGAAGCGCATCCTCTGCACCTTCGGGGGGCGGGTCGTGGCCTTCGACCTGCGCCAGGGCGAGGATGACGGGCACGGCCTCGCCGCCTCGGACCTCACCGAGGGCCATCGGCTGATGGCCCCGGGCGTCTTCGCCGTGCATTCCCTGGCGGAATGGGAAAGCGGCCTTCGCGCCCGCAAGGTGATCCCCGGCGCGCCGGAGCGCGAGGCGATGATCGAGCGCGAGGTCGCCCGCCTCGCCGCCGCCGAGGGGCTGGAGGTGGTGCAGGACCGCGGATTGCTGGCCGAGGTGGCGGGGCTGGTGGAATGGCCGGTGCCGCTGCTGGGCGGCATCGACGACGCCTTCATGGACCTGCCGCCCGAGGTGATGCGCACCACCATGCGGGTGAACCAGCGCTACTTCGCGCTTCGCCACCCGGACGGGCGGGCGGCGAACCGCTTCGCCCTGGTCGCCAATATCGAGGCGGTGGATGGCGGCCGGGCCATCGTGGCGGGCAACGAGCGCGTGTTGCGCGCCCGTCTCTCGGATGCCCGCTTCTTCTGGGATGGCGACCGGCAGCAGCGGCTGGAAAGCCGGCTGCCGAAGCTGGCCCATGTTGTCTTCCACGCAAAGCTCGGCACCCAGGGCCAGCGGGTGGAGCGGCTGGAGCGGCTGGCCCGCTTCCTTGCCCCGCTGGTCGGCGCCGACCCGGAAAAGGCGGCGCGGGCCGGCCGGCTGGCCAAGGCCGACCTCGCCTCCGGCATGGTGGGCGAGTTCCCGGAGCTGCAGGGGCTGATGGGCCGCTACTACGCCCTGCATGACGGCGAGGCGCCGGAGGTGGCCGAGGCGATCGGCGCGCATTACCGCCCGCTCGGCCCCGGCGACGAGGTGCCGCGCGAGCCCACCGCCATCGCCGTGGCGCTGGCGGACAAGATCGACCAGCTGGTCGGCTTCTTCGCGGCGGATGAGCGCCCGACCGGCTCGGGCGACCCCTATGCGCTGCGCCGCGCCGCGCTGGGCGTGATCCGCATCATCCGCGAGAACGGGCTGCGCCTGCCGCTGGCCGATGTGATCGCCGAGGCCTTCTTCGGCTATCCCGCCGCCCAGGGCCTGACGGCGGACCCGGAATTCGGCATGGCGGTGGCGGCCGAGAAGATGAATGCCGGCTTCCAGCCCCCCGCCGGCTCCGCGCAGCCGCCGATGGTGGCGGCCTTCGCCGCCGGGCTGCTGGACTTCCTGGCCGAGCGCCTGCGCGTGCAGCTCCGGGCCGAGGGGGCGCGGCACGACATCCTGGCCGCCGCCTTCGGCGCCCGGGGGGAGGCGGGGGGTGGTGAGGACGATCTCGTCCGCCTGCTCGCCCGGGCCGATGCGCTGCGGGATTTCCTCTCGACTCCGGAAGGGGCGGACCTCCTCGCCGCCTATCGCCGGGCGGCAAACATCCTCCGAATCGAGGAGAAGAAGAGCGGAGAAATTCCCGCAAGGGTTGATCCCTCCCTGCTGGCCCTGGCGGAAGAGGTCACGTTGTGGGAAGTTCTGAATGATATTGATGTTGCGGTGCGGGAAGCGCTTGACGCGGAACGGTTTTCGACGGCCATGACTGTTTTTGCGACGCTGCGGGGTCCCGTGGACGCATTTTTCGAGAAGGTCGTGGTGAATGACGCCGATCCGGCGCTGCGCTACAACCGCCTCGGCCTGCTCAAGACGCTCCGTGGCGCGATGGATCGCGTCGCGGAGTTCCAACGCGTTGAAGGCTGAAGAGGGACGAGCCTGATGACCAAGTGGGTGTACGGTTTCGGTGCCGGCCGGAACGACGGCAAGGCCGACATGCGCAACCTCCTCGGCGGCAAGGGTGCGAACCTGGCGGAGATGGCCTCGATCGGCCTTCCCGTTCCACCGGGCTTCACCATCACCACCGAGGTCTGCACCTACTACTACGACAACGGGAAGCAGTACCCGAAGGAGCTGACCGACCAGGTGAACGAGGCCCTGGCGCGGATCGAGAACGCGGTGGGGATGAAGTTCGGCGACGCCGCCAACCCGCTGCTGGTCTCGGTGCGCTCCGGTGCCCGCGTCTCCATGCCGGGCATGATGGACACGGTGCTGAACCTGGGCCTGAACGACGAGACGGTGGTGGGCCTGGCCAGGCGCTCGGGCGACGACCGCTTCGCCTGGGACAGCTACCGCCGCTTCATCCAGATGTACGGCTCGGTGGTGCTGGGCGTGGACCATCACCGCTTCGAGGAGATCATCGAGGAGGCGAAGCACGCCTCCGGCGCGGTGGAGGACACCGAGCTTTCCGCCGCCGACTGGCAGAAGGTCGTAGCCGGCTACAAGGAGATGGTGGCCGAGGCGACCGGCAAGCCCTTTCCGCTGGACCCGCAGGAGCAGCTCTGGGGTGCCGTGGGCGCCGTCTTCGGCTCCTGGATGAACCCGCGCGCCAACACCTATCGCCGCCTGCACGACATCCCGGCGAGCTGGGGCACGGCGGTCAATGTCCAGGCCATGGTCTTCGGCAACATGGGCAGTGACTGCGCCACGGGTGTCTGCTTCACCCGCGACCCCTCGACCGGCGAGAACATCTTCTACGGCGAGTACCTGATCAACGCGCAGGGCGAGGACGTGGTGGCGGGCATCCGCACGCCGCAGCCCATGTCCAAGGCCCGCGCCAAGCCCGGCGAGACCTCCATGGAGGAGGCGATGCCGGAAGCCTATGCCGAGCTCTGCAAGGTGCGTGAGACGCTGGAGCGTCACTACACGGACATGCAGGACATCGAGTTCACCGTGCAGAGCAACAAGCTCTACATGCTGCAGACCCGCAACGGGAAGCGCACCGCCGCCGCCTCGCTGAAGGTCGCGGTGGACATGGCCGAGGAAGGGCTGATCGACCATCCGGAGGCGGTGAAGCGCGTCGCCCCGGGCTCGCTCGACCAGCTGCTGCACCCGACGCTGGACCCCAAGGCCAGCCGCAAGGTGCTGACCAAGGGCCTGCCGGCCTCTCCGGGTGCCGCCTGCGGGGTGGTGGTCTTCTCCGCGGAGGAGGCCGAGGCGCGCGCCAACAAGGGCGAGAGCGTCATCCTGGTCCGCATCGAGACCAGCCCCGAGGATATCGCCGGCATGCATGCCGCCAAGGGCATCCTCACCACCCGCGGCGGCATGACCAGCCACGCGGCCGTGGTGGCGCGCGGCATGGGCCGGCCCTGCGTGGCCGGTGCCGGTGGCGTCGTGGTGGACTATGCGGCGGGCACGCTCTCGGCCGGTGGCCAGGTTGTCCATGCCGGCGAGACCATCACCCTCGACGGCGCGACCGGCGAGGTCTTCGCCGGCGCCGTGGCGATGATCGAGCCGCAGCTTTCCGGCGACTTCGCCACGCTGATGGGCTGGGCCGACGCGGTGCGCCGCCTGAAGGTGCGCGCCAATGCGGAGACCCCGCTGGACGCCGACACCGCCCGCAAGTTCGGGGCCGAGGGCATCGGCCTCTGCCGCACGGAGCACATGTTCTTCGACGCGGACCGCATCGGATCGGTCCGCCAGATGATCATGTCCGAGACGGAGAGCGGCCGCCGCGACGCGCTGGCCAAGCTGCTGCCCTTCCAGCGCAGCGACTTCGTCGAGCTGTTCCGGATCATGGCCGGCCTGCCGGTGACGATCCGCCTGCTCGACCCGCCGCTGCACGAGTTCCTGCCGCACAAGGAGGAGGAGCTGGCCGAGGTGGCGGAGAGCCTGGGCACGGACCTCGCCACCATGAAGCGGCGCGCGGCGGATCTGGCGGAGGCGAACCCCATGCTCGGCCATCGTGGCTGCCGCCTGGGCGTGACCTATCCCGAGATCTACGAGATGCAGGCCCGCGCCATCTTCGAGGCCGCCATCCAGGTGGCCAAGGAGACAGGCAGCGCGCCGGTCCCGGAGATCATGATCCCGCTGGTCGGCATGAAGAAGGAGCTGGAGATCACCCGCGCCCAGGTGGACAAGGTGGCGCAGGAGGTCTTCGCCGAGACGGGCACCACGCTCGACTACTCGGTCGGCACCATGATCGAGCTGCCGCGCGCGGCGTTGACGGCGGACAAGATCGCGGAGGTCGCGGACTTCTTCTCCTTCGGCACCAACGACCTGACGCAGACGACCTTCGGCCTGTCGCGCGACGACGTGGGCAAGTTCCTGCCCTACTACGTGGAGAAGGACATCCTGCCGAGGGACCCCTTCGTCTCCATCGACGTGGAGGGCGTGGGCGCGCTGGTGGAGATCGCCACGGAGAAGGGCCGCAAGGTCAAGAACGGCCTCAAGCTCGGCATCTGCGGGGAGCATGGCGGCGATCCGGCCTCCATCCAGTTCTGCGAGAAGGTCGGGCTCGACTACGTCTCCTGCTCCCCCTATCGCGTGCCGGTGGCGCGCCTGGCGGCAGCGCAGGCGGCGCTGGCCGGCGCGGGGGGCGACCGCACGGCCTAAGTTAATTTTTGAGAGGACCGCGGAATGGCTCTCTTTGCACTATTTCGTGCATTCGCTGTTCCGCGGTCCCCGGCCCAAGCTGATCTACTCGAGCAAAACGAGAAGAAAGAGGCTTTCGTTAGGCGTGCATTCACTACTGGCTATGGTTTTATGTATCGTGGCCGGAACTGGGCCTACGTATATGATGGCGATGACAATAATACCCTATTCGGCAAAATAGGGCGCAGCATCGACGACTCTACTCATGCTCCACCAGATAGGAAATTTGAGGAGCTTAGCTTTGAGCGCTGGGAAGTAGCGCCAATTTTTTTGAGTCTGAACGATGGTGAAGATATCCAAAAGTTAGCCATTGGCTTTGATCCAAAAGTAAGACCAAGTGCAGGCCTTTTGGCTGCATGGGCCGACGAAATTAATAAAACCCATCATAAATCAGTTTGGGCAATTGAAATCAATCCAATTGTTGAGCAGGCATCCTTTTGGAAGGCATATAGAGAAAATCGAAGCAAAATAACGGAAGCTGAATTTATATTCATTGTCCCTAATCCCTTAGGGTTTCATGAAGAGACCGCAGCAAAATTAAGAGAATTACGTGACGAAGAAGGGGCGCAGCAAGTCGGTGTGGATCTCAAAGCCGCACCTGGGCAGCTGAAACTAGATACCACGCGAATAAAATATTGGGTAGATTATATTCTAGATGGAGCAGGCCGCCTAATTTTGAGGGGTGGCCAAAGATCTTACTTTGATTCATCAAAAGATGAGACCAAAAAAGTTGAAGTAAAGACCGTAAACGACATGGGCGTCCAAGTTGCAAGGCGTGAAATACTGACGGTACTCTTTCGAGATTTTGAGAGTGACTAAGAAACAACAATGGGGCACACTTGCTATAAGTGTCATTGTTGGGATTGGCGCAATATTGTTTTGCCCCTCCTTATTAAATGACAGTAACTCATTTCTAAAGTCATATGTAACTCACGAGATGTTTGCGGTCTTTGCCGGTTTTGCAGCCATTTCCCTGCCAGTTATTGGTCTTTACCTGGATCGCTTAAAAAATCATTCTAAAATTACGCCGATAATTTTTGCTGAACTGAAGAGCACTGCGCAAAGGGCTGCCAAATGGATATGTGGCCTTCTTGCGTTGTGTTTTTTTGTTGTGTATTTAAAGGGTTTTATTTCGGAAAGCACTGTGATTTTATTTGTGGATGGCGCGGCTTTAATTAACTTTTTTGCCGTCATACTAAATGTTGTTTTGATAATGGTTTTGTACGACGTTGTTAGTGCCTTGTTAGAAACATACTAAAATAAGCTGAATTGCATCTAGTGACCTACTTTCCCGTTCTGACTGATACTGAGGAACAGAAGGGTCGGAAGATGTACGAAGAGATGCAGAAGGTTCCGCCGCAGAAGCAGGACCGGCAGCCTAGCCTGGAATCGGAAATGACGCCGAAGCCTGCCGCCGAGATGCGGCACTGGAAGGGCTCGGGCAAGCTCGCGGGCCGGAAGGCGATCGTGACCGGCGGCGACTCCGGCATCGGCCGGGCCGTGGCCATCGGCTTCGCCAAGGAAGGCGCCGATGTCTTCATCCTCTACAAGGACGAGCATGAGGACGCCGCCGAGACGAAACGGCTGGTGGAGGCGGAGGGCCGGCGCTGCGACACCGTCGCGGGCGACGTGGGCGACCCGGGTTTCGCCCGCTCGGCGGTGGAGAAGGCGGCGGCCTTCCTCGGCGGCATCGACATCCTGGTGAACAACGCGGGCGAGCAGCACGAGAACAAGGATTTCGCGACCATCGAGGAGGCGCAGGTGGAGCGGACCTTCCGCACCAACATCCTGGGTTACATGTGGATGGCGAAATACGTGCTGCCGCATCTGAAGGAAGGCAGCACCATCGTGAACACCACCTCGGTCACCGCCTATCGCGGCAGCCCGCACCTGGTGGACTATTCGGCGACCAAGGGCGCCATCCTGGCCTTCACCCGCTCCCTGGCTGCGCAGCTCGCGGAAAGGAAGATCCGTGTGAACGGCGTGGCGCCCGGGCCGATCTGGACGCCGCTGATCCCCGCCTCCTTCTCGCCGGAGGAGGTGGAGAAGCATGGCGGCAGCACGCCGCTGGAGCGCCGGGGCCAGCCGGACGAATGCGCCCCCGCCTATATCTTCCTCGCCTCCGATGCCGACAGTTCCTACATCACCGGACAGGTGATCCATCCCAATGGCGGGGAGCCGGTGAACGGCTGACGGAACAGCCGCTGGACAAGCCTTCCGCCCTTCCGCAACATTGCGGAAGAGAAAGGAACAGCCGCGATGCTCGTGGCCGTCTTCACGGCAATCATTTCGGCAAGTGTCCTCGCCGGCGGAACGGTGGGCCTCTTCCTGTACCTGTATCTTCCGGCGCGCCACGTCACCAAGGAAACGCGGGACGTGGTGCATCTGGCGACTGGCATGCTGTCGGTCCTCGCGGCGCTGGTGCTCGGATTGCTGATCGCGACGGCCAAGGACAGCCTTTCCTCGGCGGACCGCTCGGTCCGCGACTTCTCGGCGGTCCTGGTCCAGGCGGAGCAGGGCCTGCGCGTCTATGGCACGGAAGCAGCGCCGGCCCGCGACCTTCTGCGGCGCTATACCCATGCGGCCATTTCCCAGCGATGGACGCAGGACGACCGGGACATCCTCGAAGTCGCCGCTCCGACCGGCACGACGCTGGAGCAGCTTCGGCTGACAGTCCTTTCGCTACGGCCGGCGAACGACGTCCAGCACTGGTTGCAGGGGCAGGTGCTGGCCCAGAGCGACAAGCTGCTGTCGCTGCGGTGGCAGATGCTGGAGCAGCAGGACCTGCCTTTCCAGCCGGTCTTCGTCCTGCTGCTGACCTCCTGGCTGTTCTTCATCTTCGCGGGGTTCGGCTTCATGGCGCCCCGAAACGCCGCCGTCTATGCCGCCTTCGTCGTCTGTGCGGTGGCGGTGGGCGGCGCGATGTTCCTGATCATGGAAATGGAGACGCCCTTCACGGGGGTCGTCCAGGTATCCCGGCAACCCCTGACCATCGCACTGGCCCATATGGAGCGCTGAGCCCGCCGGCAACCATCACTCAGGCGGCGGCAGGCGCAGCAGATGGGCCAGCAACCGGCCGTAGCCCCGCGCATCGTCCAGGGCGCAGTGGGTATGCGCCGTCTCCCCCAGCCATTCCGCCGGGTAGTGCTCCACCCGGCAGCGTTCCGGTGGCCAGTGCAGCCGGCCGGCCGCGAAGGCGTGCAGGCAGAGCGGCACGTCCCGGAAGAGGGGGTCCACCGCGCGCGGCACAGGCACGAGGCGCGTTCCGGTGAAGCGTTGCAGGTAGAGGTCCATCCAGGGCCCATCCACCGCCAGCGGATGCGCGGCGAAGACCGGATCGCCCGGCAGGTCCCGCACCCAGGCCACGAAGCGGGCCATGACGGCCTCCGGCGGCTGCGGGTCCCGCGTCGCGGCGGCCCAGGCCTCGGGCTCTCCGGCGAACCAGGCCAGCGTGCCAGGATCGGGTTCCGCGCCGGGGAAGGGGGCAAGCACGGCCTCGAAGGCCGAGACCTCGCGCCCATCCGCCGTCACCGCGACGGCGCCGACCGAGAGCAGCGAATTGCGGCCCGGGGTGGGGCCGTCGAATTCCGTATCCGTCACCACATAGACCAGCGTCACCGCGAATCCCTTTTCCCGGAGGGCCGCATCCTGCGCCGGAGCGGCAGCACTTGTCTTGTGCGCCGCATCATGAAGGTGTCAGGCGGTCTTTTCCGGCAGGTGCATCCAGGCGGGCAGGCGGGGCGTCAGGCTGGCTCCGCCGCAGCGCAGGGGGGCGCCGGCGGTGATCGCCTCCAGCCGCAGCAGGGCCATGCCCTGGCTGCCCAGGCCGGAGCGCATGGTGCCGACCTCGGCCTCGCCCCGGAAGACGAGCGTGCCGGGGGCGGGCAGCGCGCCCTCCACCGTCACGGGAACGAGGCGCCGCTTGACCAGGCCACGATAGCGGGTGCGGGCGGTCAGTTCCTGGCCCATGTAGCAGCCCTTGGTCCAGGAGACGCCGTGCAGCTCGTCGAAGCCGGCTTCCAGCAGCACGGACTTCTCCGCCTCCATGTCCTCCGACCCGGCAGGCAGGCCGAGTTCCAGCCGGTGCAGCGCATAGGCGGAGGCATCCATGGCGCCGTGCATCGGCTTGTCCAGCAGGGCGCGCCAGCCGGCATCCGGCAGGCGCGGATCGGCGAAGACGATCCCGTGCTCCGGCGCCGGGCTGCTCCAGCCGGCATGGACGGCGAATTCCGCCGAGGCATCCCGCAGCGCCACCTTGGAGCGCAGGCGGAAGCGGGAGAGCTTCGCGACCAGCATCTCCGCCTGGGCGCGCTCGCAGTCGAGCAGGAAGCAGTCCGGCTGGGCCAGCACGAAGAAATCGGCCAGCCACTTTCCCTGGGGGGTCAGCAGCGCGGCCCAGGCGGCCTGGCCGGGGGCCAGGGCGGCGACGTCGTTGGAGATGAGGCCCTGGAGATAGGCGACCCGGTCCTCGCCCGAGATCTCCACCACGCCACGGTCCGGCAGATAAGCGATCGGCATGGGGCAGAGTTGGCGCGGAGAGAGCGTTGCTGCAACCGGGAACATGCTATGAGGCGCCCGACCATGCGCATCCTCTTCGTCACCTCCACCCGCATCGGGGATGCGGTCCTGTCCACCGGGCTGCTGGACCACCTGCTGCGCGCCTATCCCGAGGCACGCTTCACCATTGCCTGCGGGCCGGTGGCGGAGGGGGTCTTCGCCCGCATGCCGCGGCGCGACGAGACCATCGTGCTCGCCAAGCGCAGCCTTTCGCTGCACTGGCTGGAGCTGTGGCGGCGCGTGGCGGGGCGGCGCTGGGACCTGGTGGTGGACCTGCGCGGCTCGGCCCTGGCCTGGACCCTGCGCGCCGGCACCCGCGCGGTGATGCGCGGCGGCCGCCGGCCGGGGCACCGGCTGGGTCATATCGCCGAGACGCTGGACCTGGACCCGCCGCCCATGCCGGTGGCCTGGACGGCACCGGAGGACGAGGCGCGGGCCGCCGCGCTTCTGGGGGCGGGCCCCGGTGCGATAGCCGGTCAGGTTCCCATTCTGGCCCCCATTCTGGCCCCCATTCTGACCCTGGGGCCGACCGCCAACTGGTCGGGCAAGATCTGGCCCTGGGAGCGCTTCGAGGCGCTGGCCCGCAGGCTGACGGCGCCGGACGGGCTGCTGCCGGGCGCCCGGATCGTCGTGCTGGGTGGGCCGGGGGAAACCGAGCGGGCCATCGCCGCGCCGCTGCTGGAGGCCCTGCGCAACCATCCCGGCGGCGTCACCGACCTGCTGGGGCAGCTTTCCCTGCCGGAAGCGGCGGCGGTGCTGCGCCGCGCCGCGCTCTTCGTCGGCAATGATTCCGGGCTGATGCACCTCTCCGCCGCCGCCGGCACGCCGACGCTCGGCCTGTTCGGCCCGACGCCAGCGGACGAGTACGCGCCCGCCGGCCGTGCCGCCCGGGCGGTGATCGCGGCGGATGGCCGCATGGAGGGGCTCTCCGTCGCGCCTGTCTCCTGATCACATCTACGCACAGCTCCCCCCGTAAGGGG
>NZ_BDLP01000084.1:0-13813 GCF_001950415.1 Roseomonas sp. TAS13 | reverse complement strand
GCATGGGGGGCCGAGGGCGACGCGCGGGCCGGGCGCCGGCTGGCCGGCGGGCAATGCGCCGGCTGCCACGGCAATGACGGGCTGGCGGTGGTGCCGGGCGCGCCCAACCTCGCCGGGCAGGTCGCGGATTATCTCGGCACCCAGCTGGCCGCCTTCCGCTCCGGTGCCCGTCAGCAGGAACAGATGAACCTCGCGGCCCGCGAGCTGACCGACGCGCAGATCGCGGATCTCGCCGCCTGGTACGCCTCGATCCGCGTCGAGGTGGAGATCCCGGGGCGCTGACGCCCGCCACAGCGGCCGCGGCGGGGCACCGTCCGGCGCGGCCGGTCCGCGTGCCCTCGCCCCTTCCCGGCTTCAGGAAATCTGCGCCTGGGGCGTCCGCCTGTCCTGGTCCAGCCGTTCCGGACGAGCCGGCGCGGCGGCCGCCATCTCCTTCCGATCCCGCAGGTGGCGGCGCAGCAGCAGCAGCAGCGCAGCCGTGGCGAGGAACACGCCCAGTATCGGCAGCTTCGGGATGTCGAAGAGGAAGCGGGTATAGGTCAGCACGGCCGCGGCCTGCATGCACAGCGCGGCCGGCCAGAGGCCCGGGCGGAGCAGGGTGAGCACATAGGTGAGGACGCCCGCCGCGATGAAGTAGCGCTCATGCATCCGGGGCGCGAAATAGGGCACCAGCAGCGCCGCCAGGGCCAGCATGGTCACCAGCTGCGCCGGCCCCGGCCGGCCACGGCAGGTCAGAAAGGACAGCAGCAGCGCGCCACAGGCCAGCAGCGCGAGGGCCACGCCCGCGAGGATCATGCCGTCGTGCTGCGGCAGGACGGCCTGCAGCCAGAGGAAGGTGTCGGGAGCCAGGCGCGACAGCAGAGGCGGCTCACGGAAATCCGCCGGATAGGCGACGAGCTGCTGAACGATCAGCCAGGGATTGGGTGCCGCCATCGACAGCAGCGGATGCTCGCCATACTGGCTGGCGTAGAAGGTGAAGAGCTCCCGCAAGGGCCGCCCCGCCAGCACCGCCGGCAGCATCATCGCCGCATAGGTCAGCGGCACCAGCATGGCATCGCGCAGCGCCCGCAGGGCGCGCCCTGGCACCGGCAGGTCTCGCAGCAGCAGATAGGCGACGAAGGGCGCGACCACGGCGGCCAGTGGCTTGAAGGCCAGGGCGATGCCGAACATCACCATGGCCCAACCGCGCCTTCCCCGAAGCAGGGCATGGAGGAAAGCCAGCAGAAAGGAGACGTAGATCACGTCCGACTGGCCCCAGACGATGCTGTTGAGGCTGATCTCCGGCAGCGTGGCGAAGATCACCGCCGCCAGCAGGGAGAATTCCCGCGACCGGCCCACCGCGCGGCAGATGCCATGGACCTGTGTCGCCCCGAACAAGGTCCAGAGCATGGAGCAGAGCTTCACCGCCACGGTCGGGCTGAGCCACCCGTCGGTCAGGGTGCAGAGGACGAGAACGTAGATATAGGGCGGGGTGTAGTCGGAGAATCCGCCATGCAGGGCGGCCAGCCGGCCCTCGGCCAGGATGGCCTGATACCAGGGAAGCAGGAACACCCCGAAATCGCTGTTGGAACGGGTGATCCAGAACCAGGCCATCGCCAGGGCCGCCAGGGAAAGAACGAGTGCCAAGCCACGCATCACCATGAGGGCGCGCGCCGATTCCGGCGAAACCGTCTCGATCTTCTGGATGTGCGCCATGTGACTTGCTTTTTCTTTACCAGAACATGGCAATAGCAAAATATTTCAAGAATGCTATATTAAAGATACGTTGGCCCCGTAGTTTTCACCGTTTTGGGACTGGCTCACCGCGTGGCGGAGCCGCCTGAAGGTGGCGCGCTGCTACAATCCAGCACGGCAAACCTGTGGGACACCGGCACACCGCCGCCAGAGGCCGAGCCGTTTCCCCGGATACATTGACGCCCTTCCCGCCTCGGCCGAGTCTATGCGGGTCCGGCATCAGTTTTGCAACTTTTAGTTGCAGTGCCGCCGACGGCAACGGGTTGCGGCACAGGGATCGCCCTGAGGGGACAGCGGCATGCGGATTCGGTTCGATGGCATCACGGTGGCGGTGACCGGCGCGGGGCATGGCTTCGGGCGACGCATCGCCCACGACTTCGACGGTCTGGGCGCGCGCGTCTTCGCCTGCGATCTTTCGGTGGAGGAGCTTGCGGACACCGCCACGGGCACCGGCATCGCGGCTGAGGCCTTCGACCTCACCGCCCCCGGCGCCGCACGCGGCTGGATCACCCGTGTCGAGGAAGCCAGCGGCGGGCCGGTCGGCGTGCTGGTCTGCAACGCCGGCGGCGTGCGCGGGCAGGTGATGCACCCGCTGGAGGAGGTGCCGGAGGCGGACTGGCATGCGCTGTTCGACATAAACCTGCACGCCGCCTTCAACCTCTGCGCGGCCGTGGCGCCCGGCATGAAGCGCGCCGGCACGGGGCGGATCGTCACCGTCAGCAGCAGCGCCGGGTTGCGCGCCTCGCTGACCGGCATCCAGGCCTATTGCGCCGCCAAGCACGGGCTGGTCGGGCTGACCCGGCAGCTCTGCCACGAGCTCGGCCCGCATGGCATCACCGTGAACTCCGTGGCGCCAGGCTTCGCCCCCACCAACCCTGCCAGCATCGCGCAGTTCGAGAGCTATGGCTCCGAGGGTCGGAAGGCGCTGCTGGACGGCATCGCCCTGCGCCGCCTCGGCACGGCGCAGGACATCGCCAACGCCGTGCTGTTCTTCGCGAGCCCCCTCGCTTCCTGGATCAGCGGCGAGGTGCTGAGCGTGAACGGCGGCCGCTGAACCACGCGCCGCGATGGCGCGACCGTGACCGTCTCCACCCCTGGCCCAACCCGTGCCCGCGCGGCAGTTTGACGCGGTGCGACCCATGACCCCGAGGGGAATCCTTCCCGTGACCCGTTCCACCATCCTGGCCGGCCTGCCGGCCCCCGCCAGCGTCCTGGCCGGCTTCCTCGCCGGCTTTCTTGCCCTGGCCGGACAGGCCGTCGCGCAGCCCGCCCCGGCGCCCGCCACGCCCCCCGCCCCGGAGGCCGGCCGGCACGAGACGAAGTTCGAGTATATCGACCAGTCGCTGGAGGCCCTGCTGAAGGACGGCTTCGAGGTGCGCACCTCGATCGGGCCGATGCTCTTCCTCTCCAAGCCCGGGGCGCTCGGCGCTGCCCGCACGGCGGCCTGCACCGTCGGCCTGACCAACAGCATGATGGCGCGGCCGACGGAGATGAAGCAGGCGCCCTCGACCTGCTTCTCGCTGAACTAGGGCGGATCGCCGCCGGACGGCCCCGCCCGGAAGCGTGAAGCCGCCTTCCGGGCGAGAGGACCGATCGTCCGCCAGGGACGTCCGGGAACCGGAAGGTCCCCCGGGGCTGGACCGGCGCGGCGGCCGTTGGACGGGATTGGCGGAACGGTGGCTTTGTGCCAGTTTTGTTCTCGTCCTTCCCGATGGGCCGCCCCAGCACATGAGCAACCGCGAAGCCCGCCGCCATCTGGCGCAGGATCCCGTCCTGGCCCCGGTGATCGCCCAGGTCGGCGCTTGCCGCCTGAAGCCCGTCGGCGGGCGTGAACCCTATGAGGCCCTGGTCCGGGCCATTGCGCACCAGCAGGTGCATGGCCGCGCCGCCGAGGCGATGCTGAACCGGCTGATCGCCCTGGCGCCCGGCCATCCCTTCCCGCCCCCGGCCGGCATCCTGGCGCTGCCCGAGGGCGCCTTGCGGTCCTGCGGCTTCTCCGGCGCCAAGCAGGCCGCGATCCTGGACATCGCCCATAAATCCGCCGCCGGCTGGGTGCCCACCCGCCGCGCCGCCAGCCGCATGGCGGACGAGGCGCTGATCGAGCGCCTGGTGGCGCTGCGCGGCGTCGGCCGCTGGACGGTGGAGATGCTGCTGATCTTCACCCTGGGCCGGCGCGACGTGCTGCCGGTGGACGATTTCGGGGTGCGGGAGGGCTATCGCCTCGCCGCCGGGCTGGAAAGCCAGCCCCGCCCGCGCGACCTCGCCACGATCGGCGAGGCCTGGTCCCCCTTCCGCTCCGCCGCCTCCTGGTATCTCTGGCGCGCGGCGGACCTGCACAAGGCCGGGCAGTTCCGGATGCCCCAGGCGATCTGAAGCAGGCGATCCGGACCGGACCACCCGGACCGGGCCACCCGGACCGGGCCACCCGGACTGGGCCACCCGGACTGGGCCACCCGGACTGGGGCTGTCCGAACCCGCCGGCCGCCATGGACGCGCGCCACCCATCCGCGGCGTGACGCTTTCTCCATCCCGCCCCGCCCGCCATGGACGCCGCGGGAAGCCCCGTGCCAGAAGCGGGCATGTCTTTGCTGACCCGCCGGAACTTGCTGGCCGCCGGCGCCACGCTCCTGGCCACCGGCGCCTCCGGCTCCGCCTATGCCATGGTGATCGAACCCGGCTTCCGTCTCATCGTGCAGGAATACCGGATCCCCATGGCCAGTTGGGGCGACCGGCCGGAGCTGCTGATCTGCGCCACCGCCGACCTGCACAGCGGCGATCCCTGGATGCCGCTCAGCCGTGTGGAGCGCATCGTGGACCTGGCGAACCGGCTCCAGCCCGACCTGCATGTGGTGCTGGGCGACCTGCCGGGCGCGCTGCGCGGGCGCTTCCGCCGCGCCTTCCCCGCCCCGCCGCCGGAGGAGACCGCTTGGCGCCTCGGCCGGCTGGAAGCGCCGCTGGGCGTCTTCGCGGTGACGGGCAACCACGACTGGTGGGACGACCGGGAGGCCGTGCTGAACCGGCAGGGCCCGCCCCGCTCCGCCCGCGCCATGAGCGAGGCGGGGCTGAGCCTCCTGTCCAACGAGGCGACGCGCCTGCCGCTCGGCCCACCCGGGCGTGATGGCGGCGTCTGGCTCAGCGGCATCGACAGCCAGCAGGCCTTCTGGCCGCTGATGCACTGGGAGGGGGCGGACGACCTGCCCGCCGCCCTGGCGCCCCTGGCCCTGGACGACGCCCCGGCCATCCTGCTGGCGCACGAGCCTGACATCTTCCCGCACGTCCCCGCCCGGGTCGGCCTGACCCTGTCCGGCCATACCCATGGCGGGCAGATCCGCATCCTGGGCTATTCGCCGATCGTGCCGTCCCGCTACGGCCGCCGCTACGCCTATGGGCTGGTCGAGGAGGAAGGGCGGCGGCTGGTGGTTTCGGGCGGGCTGGGCTGCAGCCGCTACCCGGTCCGCTTCGGCGTGCCGCCGGAGCTCACCCTGGTCAGGCTCGGCCCTCCAGGAAAGGCGTGATCGCCTCCAGGAAGCCGGCCGGGTTCTCGGCATGCAGCCAGTGCCCGGCCTTCGCCACCGTGGCGAAGCGCGCCTGGGGGAAAAGCGCGCGGAGGCCCGGCTCGTCCTCCGGGCGGATATAGCCGCTGCTCTCGCCACGCAGGATCAGCACCGGCCCGTCATAGCGCGCCCCCGCCGACAGCGCCGGCCAGCCGACGATGTCGTCCATCGCCGCCGCGATCTCCTCCAGCCCGATCCTCCAGCGCGGCGGTTCGGCGGCAAAGTCCAGGTTCTGCAGCAGGAAGGCCCGCACCCCCGCCTCTGGCACCGCCTCCACCAGCGCGGCATCGGCCTCCTTGCGCGTCAGCCCCGGCCGCAGCGGGATGGCCCGCATCGCCGCCGCATAGGCGCCAAAGGTCGGGCGGTAGTCCCGTGGGGCGATATCGGCCACCACCAGGCGCGACACGGCGCCCGGATCGGTGAGCGCCAGCATCATCGCCACCTTGCCGCCCATGGAGTGGCCCAGCACCGCTGCCGGCCGCGCCTCCGCGGCCCGCAGCGTTTCCGCCACGTCCCCCGCCATGGCCGGGTAGTCCATGCGGGCATCGTGCGGGCTTTCGCCATGGTTGCGGAGGTCGAGCGCCAGGACGCGATGCCGCTCCGAGAGGTTCCGCTGCACGAGGCCGAAATTCCGCCCCTGGCCGAACAGCCCGTGCAGCAGGGCGACGGGCTCCCCCGCTCCGGCTTCGAGCATCTTCAGGCGCATCGGCTCTTCCCCTCCAGGCCAGGGCGCTGGTTCGCAGGCGGGCGCCGTCCCGTCAAACCCGGCGGCCGGATCAGGCGGCCACCTCCAGCATGATCTTGCCGATATGAGTGCTGCTCTCCATCAGCGCGTGGGCCTCGGCCACCTTCTCCAGCGGGAAGCGCGCATGGATGCGCGGCGCGCAGCGCCCGGCGGTGAGCAGCGGCCAGACCTGCCCTTCCAGCGCCTGGGCGATGGCGCCCTTCTCCGCCGCCGTGCGCGGCCGCAGGGTGGAGCCGGTGACGGTCAGCCGCCGGACCATGATCGGCCGCAGGTCCACCTCGCTGGCCTTGGGCCCGTCCAGGAAGGCGATCATCACCAGCCGCCCGTTCTGCCCCAGGCAGCGGAGGTTGCGGGGGAAATAGGAGCCGCCGACCATGTCCAGGATCGCGTCGATCCCCTTGCCGTCGGTCAGGCGCTTCACCTCCTCGGCGAAATCCTGCTCGCGGTAGTTCCAGGCTTCCGCCGCGCCGAACTCGCGGCAGGCGGCCACCTTCTCCGCGCTGCCGGCGGTGGCCAGCATCCGTGCGCCGAAGGCCTCGCCGAGCTGGATCGCGGTGATGCCGATGCCGGAGGTGCCGCCATGCACCAGCGCCGTCTCGCCCGCCTGCAGCCGCCCCAGCCCGAAGAGGTTGGCCCAGACGGTGAAGAAGTTCTCCGGCAGCGCCGCCGCCTTCACGGCGTCATAGCCTCCTGGCCAGGGCAGGCACTGGGTCTCCGGCGCCGCCACGTATTCGGCATAGGCCCCGCCATTGGTCAGGGCGCAGACGCGGTCGCCCGGGCGCCAGCGGCCGACATTGGCGCCGCAGGCCACCACCTCGCCCGCCGCCTCCAGCCCCAGCACCGGGCTGGCGCCCGGCGGCGGCGGATAGCTGCCCTGGCGCTGCGCCACGTCGGGCCGGTTCACCCCGGCCACCAGCACGCGGATCAGGACCTCCTCCGGCTTCGGCTGCGGCAGGGGCCCCCGGGCCACCCGCATCACCCCGGGGTCACCGCCCTCGCCGTGCTCGATGAAGCGCATGCTGTCCGGCAATGCCATGGCGGCCTTCCCCCCTGTATGGACCCGCGCCGGCCACGCCCTGCGGCAGCAGGCAAGGCGCGGGGCGGCGGCGAACCTCCAGGGTCGGGACAGGAAGCCGGGGCGTCAAGGCCGGGCGCCCGGCAACCCGGGAGGGGAAGGCTTCCCGGGACGCGCCAGGGCATGAACAAGGACCGGCCCCTTTCCCCCGAAGCCGCCGGGGAGCGCCCCGGGGTTGCGCTGGCCGGGCGCTTCCGCTTGCATGCCTGCCGGATTTCCCTCCAGCCGGGCCAGATTCCCCCTCCGATGCCTCCTGCCGCGCGCCGTCCCCTGCTGGCGGGCCTTGCCGCCTTCCTTTTGCCCGGCATCCGGCCCGCCCAGTCGCAGGCCCCGGCCGTGCCGGGGGTCGGCCAGACCATGCCGCCCGCCGTCACGGTGGGGGAATGGCGCCTCGGTGCCCTCTTTCCCTTCACCGGGCCCTTCGCGCTGATGGGCGACGAGGCCTATCGCGGGCTGGAGAGGGCGGCGGACGAGCGCAACGAGGCGGGCGGCCTCGCCGGGCGCCAGATCCGGCTGCTGCGCGGCGACGCCTCGGACCAGACCCAGGCGGTGAGCGAGGTCCGCCGCCTGACCTCGGGGGAAGGCCGGGTCGCCTGCGTCTTCGGGACCACCATCTCCGCCCTGGCCCTGGCCGCCTCCCAGGTGACCGAGGCGCTGGGCACGCCCTATTTCGAGCTCGGCGCCATCGCCGATGCGCTGACCGCGCGCGGCGCCCGCTTCGTCTTCCGCAGCTGCCCGCGCGCCATGGAATTCGGCCGCCTCTCGGTGGATGCCGTGGCCGACCGTCTCGCCCCCGCCTGGAAGGCCGACCCCAGGGCACTGCGCATCGCCATCCTGGCGGAGGACGGCCCCTATGGGCAGAGCGTCGCCGCCGCCCAGGAGGACCGGCTGCGCGCACGCGGCATCCCCCTCGCCGTCCGCCTGTCCTTTCCGTCCCGCACCACGGATCTCGGCACGCTGCTCGGCCAGCTCCGCACGGCGCGGGCCGAGGTGGTGCTGCACAGCGCCTATGCCGGCGATGTCGTCCCCTTCTTCCGGGCCATGCGGGAGGCGCGCTGGCAGCCGCGCATGGTGATCGGCGCCGGCGGCGCCTACAGCCTCAGCGACACCGCCCGCAGCCTGGGGCAGGAGATCGAGGGGGTGATGAACGTTGATGTCACGCCCTTTGCCACGGATGAGGCCGCCGCCCCCGGCGTGGGCTCCTTCGCCGAGGCCTACAAGCGCAAATACGGGGCCGAGCCGCGTTCCGGCCACAGCCTCGCCACCTATGCCGGCGCCGCGGTCTTCCTGGAGGCGCTGAGCCGCGCCGGCACGGCGGAGAAGGAGCGCCTCCGCGCCGCCGTGCTTGCCACTGATCTGCCCGAAGGCAAGGCCGTCACCGGCTGGGGCGCCCTTTTCGACGAAAGCGGTCAGAACACCCGCGCCCGCCCGCTGCTGGCGCAATGGCAGGAGGGCCGGCTGGTGACGGTGGCCCCGGCCCCGGCGGCGGTGGGCGCGCTCCGGGGAAGTCTCGGCGCGGCGCGTGCCGCCACGCCCTGACGGGTTTCCCGGGGGGTCAACCTGCCCCCGGGGGACTTCCTAGCTCGCCGTGATCCCGGCATCCTTGATGATCGGCTCCCACTTGGCGATCTCGGCCTTCAGGAAGTCGCCGGTGGCCTCGGGCGTGAAGCTGGAACGGGTCTCCATGGTGAGGTCCGACAGGCGCTTCTGCACGGAATCCATGGCCATGACCCGGTTGGTCGCCGCGTTCATCGCCTGGACGATGGCGGGCGGCGTGCCGGCGGGGGCGAAGATCATGTGCCAGGTATAGGCCTCGTAGCCCGGCACCCCGGCCTCGGAGAAGGTCGGCAGGTCGGGCAGCTGCGGCAGGCGCCTGGCGGAGGAAACGGCCAGGCCGCGCACCTCGCCCCGCTGCACGAAGGGCAGCGCGTTGTTGGCCACGTCCAGCATCATCACCACCGTGCCGCTCAGCAGGTCCGGCATCGCGGCGGCGGAACCGCGATAGGGCACGTGGTTCACCTTCAGCCCGCCCGCCTGCTTCAGGAACAGCTCGCTCGCCAGGTGCAGCGCCGCCCCGGCACCGGTGCTGGCATAGTCGAACTTGCCCGGATTGGCCTTGGCCAGGGCGATGAACTCCTGCAGCGTCTTCGCCGGCAGGTCCTTGTTCACCATCATCAGCATCGGGATCACGCCGGTCATGGTGACGGGCGTGAAATCCGCGATCGGGTCGAAGGGCAGCTTGGCGAAGATCGCCCGCAGCGTGGCATGGGCGATGGTGGTGTAGAGGAAGACCGAGCCGTCCTTCGGCGCCTTGGCCACCACGTCGGAGCCCACGACCACACCGGCCCCGGTGCGGTTCTCCACCACCACCCGCTGCGGCAGCTGCTTCGACAGCTCGTCCGCGATCAGCCGGGCCGGGATGTCGGTCGGCCCGCCGGCGGCGAAGGGCACCACGAGGCGCACCGGCTGGTCCGGCCAGGTGCCCTGGGCGCGCAGCACGGCGGGGGTGGCAAGGGTCGCGAGGGCGGCCCCGGCCAAGGTACGACGCCTCATTCGTTCCTCCAGAACATCGTTCAGCCCGGCGCGGTGGCCGGACCTTTCACGGCGGATTACGCGTCAGTCATGACAGAAGGTCAATCGTACCGAAAGGCACGGTGCCCCTCAGGCTGTGCCGCTGGTCAGCCCGCCGCCACCCCGGCAAAGGGCGCATCGGCGCCGAAGGCCAGCACCCGGCTTCCGGCATCGAGGCCCAGAGCCGACCGCGCCGCCGGGTCGCGCACGGCCAGCAGCAGCCCCGCCATCACCGCCGCGCCGCGCTCCCCTGACCTGATCGCTCCGTCGATCCCGGCGGACAGGCTCCGCCTCGCCCCCGCCACCGCCTCCGGCGGGACGGCGAGGCAGGCGAAAGCGGCTCGCTCCAGCTCCCCCCAGGCCAGCAGCGACGTGCTTTCTCCCGCCTCGCCTCGCCCGGCCCGGGAATGGCCGGTCCAGGAATGGGCGGCCTCCCGCATCAGCCCCTCCGGCTGTTGCCCCTCGCCTTCCGCCTCCACCACGACCAGCCTCGGCGCCGTCCCGCCCAGGCGGCGAGCCTCCACCGCGACCGCCGCGGCCAGGGCACCGCTGCCGCCAGAAACGAAAACATGGCTGGGCGGAGCGGGCAGGCCGGAGAAGGCTTCCTCCGCCACGAGGCGGCAGCCCTGCATCACGTCGCGCGCCGCCTCGGTCTGGCCTGGCCAGGAATGGTCCGACAGGAACAGCCACCCCCCCGCCTCCGCCCGCCGCGCCGCGTCCCGCACCGCGCACCGCTCTCCTGCCGGTCCGCCCGGGCATTCCAGGACTTCCGCGCCCTGGCCTGCCAGCGCCTCACGCCAGGCGGCCGGGCTTCCTGCCGGCAGCAGCGCCACGCAGCGGGCATGGAAGCGCCGCGCCCCCCATGCCACGGCCAGGGCGAAGCCGGCCTCCGGACCGCTGGCCAGAGTGATGCCCCGCGTCGCCTCCGCCAGTCGCCCGGATTCGAGCTCCGGGGCCTCCGCCGCCCGCGCCACGCCGCGCCGGGCCAGTTCCGCCGACAACAGGCGCTTCACCGCATAGGCGGCCCCCAGCGCCTCGGCACCGCCCACGGCCTCCGGTCCGGCGCGCCGGCCTTCATCCTTCCAGTGCAAGGCCGCGAGCCCAAGCGCCGCCGCCAGGCCGGGAAGGCCGGTCGGCGGCGCCGGCGCATGGCCGGGCCAGGCCGTGATGGCAGCCCGGGCCCGCCGCCAACCCCCTTCCGGCAGGGTCACGAGGCCCGGAACGCCGGGATGCGGATTGACGAGGCAGTGAAGGGAGGCGGGCGCGCTCATGCCGCCAGCCTAGCCGGCGATCGCCCCGCGGTGGAATCGCCGGGCCTGAAGCGCCTGCCGGGACAACACCCCGCACCCTGCCACGCCGCGTCCCCGGCGCCCCGCTTCCTCTGGTGGTCTGGCCATTCCGGACCGGGCTTCGCGAGGGCTATCCCATCGTGCCACTTCCCGGCACCATTCCTCCCCATGGCCGCCCCTGGCGCAAATCTACGCCAGGGGACGTCCTGCAATGGCGGGGGAAGCCGGGTCACGGGTTGATGCGACCTCGGCGAGACCGCATTTGTTGCACTGTGCCAAGCTTCGTTCACAAGCGGACGACAGGCTTGCATTTCGCCATCGGACATGCCGATGTTGCGTTGCACAAATACGATCCCCGAAGACAAGGGGCACGCAAGCCCTGGGCAGACGGGGCAGGAACGTCGGAGACAACGCGGACATGACGCAGATTTCCCATTTGGGCGGGGAGGCCCTGACCGCCCACAGGCCACCAGCCGCCCCTGCGGTGGATGCCCCGTTGGCCCATCCGACAGCCAACGGCACCTTTCCCGAAGCGCGCTGGAACCCACGGCAGGGACCGCCGGAAGCGCCCGCCGGGGCTCCCCCCCTGCCCTCCCTGCTGACGGCGATGGGGCGCGGGCTCCGCAACCGCTGCCCGGTCTGCGGCGAGGGCCGCGTCTTCCAGGGCTTCCTGGCCGTGGCGCCCGCCTGCAGTCATTGCGGCACGCCGCTGGGGCGCATCCATGCCGACGACGCCCCGCCCTATTTCACCATCTTCATCGTCGGCCATCTGCTGCTGCCGCCGGTTTTCTGGGTGGAAAAGGCCTACCACCCGCCGATGTGGTTCCACATGGCGCTTTGGCTGCCGCTCTTCGCCGTCGTGACGACGCTGCTGCTGCGGCCGGTGAAGGGGGCCACGGTGGGGCTGATGCTCAAGCTGGGCTTCGGCGGGGCCGAGGACATCCCCCTGGAGAACCAGGACCATCTCCGAAGCGGGCGGCACGATGTCTGACGGCCGGACGCCGATGGGCCACGTCACCGAGGCGTCCCAGGCCGAAAGCCAGCGCCTGGTCCGGATCGAGCTGCCGGAAGGGCTGACGCCGCACAGCCCCTATGCCGAGGCCGACCGCGCCCAGGCGGTGGCCGACCTGCTGGCCGGCAACCGCTTCGACCCGCCCGGCCTGCCGCCCGGTCCCTATGGCCTGCACCTGGACCTGCGGGAGAACCGGCTCTGGCTGGACATCCGCGGCCCCAACGGCGCGCCCCTGCACGGCTTCGCCCTGTCGCTCAGCCCCTTCCGGCGGCTGATCAAGGACTACCTGATGGTCGTCCAGGCACATGAGGAGGCGGTGACCCAGGACAGCCACGACGCCCGCATCCAGGCCATCGACATGGGCCGGCGCGGCCTGCACGACGAGGGCGCGGACCTGCTGCGGGAGCGGCTGGAGGGCAAGGTCGCGGTGGACCTCGTCACGGCCCGCCTGCTCTTCACCCTGGTCTGCGCCCTGCACAGCCGCGTGTAGCCGAAATTTCATGGGTCCCGGCGCGATCATGGGCCATATCCCGCCCCCATGAAGATCGCCGGTGTTCCCTATCGCAGCATCTGGGTGGACGAGGAGGACGGCTGGTCCGTCCGCATCTTCGACCAGACCCGCCTCCCCTGGGCGGTGGAGACCCTCCGCCTGACCGACGAGGAGCAGGTGGCCCAGGCCATCCGCTCCATGCAGACGCGCGGCGCGCCGCTGATCGGCGCCACCGCCGCCTATGGGCTCGCCCTCGCCCTGCGCCGCGACCCTTCCACGGAGAACCTGGAGCGGGTGGCCGCCATGCTGGGCGAGACCCGTCCCACGGCGATCAACCTGCGCTGGGCGCTGGAGCGGATGCTGGAGGCGCTGCGCAACCAGCCGCCGGAGCGACGTGCCGAGGCCGCCTATGCCGAGGCCAAGGCCATCTGCGACGACGACGTCGAGACCAACCGCCGCATCGGCGAGCACGGGCTGGAGCTGTTGCGCGGCATTGCCGCCCGCAAGCAGGCCGAGGGCCGCGGCGGCGAGCCGGTGAACGTGCTCACCCACTGCAATGCCGGCTGGATCGCCACGGTGGACTACGGCACCGCCCTGTCGCCGATCTACCAGGCCTTCGACGAGGGCATGAAGGTCCATGTCTGGGTGGACGAGACCCGCCCGCGCAACCAGGGGGCCGCGCTGACCGCCTGGGAGCTGGGCGCCCATGGCGTGCCGCACACGGTGGTCTCCGACAATGCCGGCGGGCACCTGATGCAGCATGGGCAGGTCGATATCGTCATCGTGGGCACCGACCGCGTCACCCGCAACGGCGACGTGGCCAACAAGATCGGCACCTACCTCAAGGCCCTGGCCGCGAAGGACAATGGCGTGCCCTTCTGGGTCGCCCTGCCGCATTCGACCTATGACCCGCGCGTGGCCGATGGCGTGCGGGAGATCCCGATCGAGGAACGCTCCGCCGCCGAGGTCACCGACATCACCGGCCGCGCACCGGACGGCTCGCTGGTCACGGTGCGCGTCGCCGCCGAGGGCAGCGGCGCCGCCAACCCGGCCTTCGACGTGACGCCGGCGCGCCTCGTCACCGGGCTGATCACCGAGCGCGGCCGCTGCGACGCCAGCGCCGAGGGCCTCGCCGGACTCTATCCCGAGCACGGGTGAACCCCTCCGGCCCCGGCCCGCCCGCTCTCCGGGGTGGGCCGGGGCCGGAATCCCCCTTTCCGCCGCCTCAGCGGACCTGCCCGCCCTCCTCCCCCACCATCCCGTCCGGCATGGCCATCAGGCCCTGCATCGCGCGGGCAGCCAGCACGGCCAGCGCCTGGGACGGCAAGGCCATGCCGTCGAAG
>NZ_BDLP01000083.1:0-14230 GCF_001950415.1 Roseomonas sp. TAS13 | reverse complement strand
GCGCGAGAAGTCCCCGGACTGCCCCCTCCGGGCCTGCCGGTGCGCGGCGAAGCCCCGCGCGTGGCGTGGCTGGTCCGGCCCGGGGCCGAGCGGATCGGCATCCAGCGCCAGGATGGTGGTGGCCCGGTCCAGGCGCGGCAGGGCGGAAAGCGGCCGCCCGAAGGCCAGCGCGGCGCCCGCGCGGAGGTTCTCCTCCCCCACCGGCTCATGCGCGTGCCAGCGCAGACCCGGGAAGCGGGTACGCACATCGCCGATCAGCCGCAGCAGGGTGGGCGAGGTGAGGTGCCCCGTCAGCAGGTGCAGCCCCGCCCCGCCACGCGCCTCCGCCTTGCGGATCTGCGGCAGCAGGGCGGTGAAGAGCGCGTCGCGCGGCGCGATCCGGATGCCCTGGCGCACGGCGCGGGAACGGTCCGGGTCATAGAGCGAGAGGATTGCCGCCTCGGTGAAGGCATCCGTGCCGCCGAGGCTGCCGGGATGCGCGGCATTGCCCTCCAGCTTCACCGGACGGCCCTCGAAGCAGGTGGCGATCACGCCGCGCGCATAGCCGTTCAGCGTCAGCGCCGTGGCATAGCGCATCGGCACGCCGGGGACGACGTTCTCCGGCTGCTCCACATAGGGGACGATCTCCTCCGCCGGCTGGCCGCAGGCGGTGAGGCTCAGCGCCGTGCCCAGCAGCGCCAGCCCGGCCCGGCGCCGGCTCATCACCGGTCCGCCCTCCGGAATATCGGACGGAGGATCGCTCAGCGGTGGCAGCGGGAGCATTCCGTCAGCCCTTCCGTCTGGATCATGTAATGGCGGATCAGCGCCTCGCCCTGCCGCCGCTGGTCGGCGGGCGGCGTCCAGTCCATGCGGGTGATGGCATCCTCCGGCCGCAGGTTCGGCGCCGGGTCGCGGTGGCAGTCCAGGCACCAGCCCATGGTCAGCGGCGCCACCTGCCGGACCTGTGGCATCCGCCCGATATCGCCATGGCAGGTGGCACAGCCGACGCCGTTGCGCACATGCACGCTGTGGTCGAAGAAGACATAGTCCGGCAGGCGGTGGACGCGCTGCCAGGCGATCGGCACATGCTTCGCGAGGCTTTCGCGCACCGGCGCCAGGATCGCGGCATTGGTCCAGATCTGCGAATGGCAGGTCATGCAGGTCTCGGTCGGCGGTACCCCCGCGAAACGGGATTCCGTGACGGAGGTGTGGCAGTAGCGGCAGTCGAGGCCGAGGCTACCGACATGATGCGCGTGGCTGAACTGCACGGGCTGTTCCACCACCATGTCCTGCCGCGTCACATGCGCGGTGAAGGGCAGCCAGAGCAACAGACCGAGCCCAGCCAGGATGAACAGAAGGACACCCAGCAGCCCGGCGCGGGCCAGCGTGTCGGCCTGGGGAGAGAAGATCTGCGGCACGGCGCCGGTCAGGAGTCGGTGGACGGGCCGTGGCCGGACAGGCGCGCCCGCGCGGGGGATGGCGGGCGTGGGCCCATCGTGAATCGCATCGTGACGTTCGGTGATCCGTTGTTGCGGCGAGGCTGAACCAGCCATCCGCGGATGAGAACGGGCCTGCCCGCCCCGGCCGATCAACAGGATGAGATGACGGGCACGGAAACCGGCCTGCCTCGCGTGGTGGTGATCCGGAACGCGCTTCCGCCGTCACCCGCCAACCCCCTGGCCCGCCGCGGCAGCCTCGGGCTATGAGGGGGTGGCCCCCGGAAGCTGGCCGGCGGCCCGGTCGCGACAACCGTCAGGAACCGGCGGGAGCGCGGCCCCCATGCCGTGGCGCGGACCGGGCCATGCCCGGCGGCACGCCCGCCCGGCCTTCACCAGCCATCGGACGCCACATGACAGCCACGCAATATATCCTGACCCTGTCCTGCCCCAACCGGCCCGGCATCGTGGCGGCGGTGGCCGGCTGCATCTTCGAGCACGGCGGCAACATCCGCGAGGCGCAGCAGTACGACGACACGGAAAGCACCCGCTTCTTCGCGCGCATCACCCTCGACCATCCCGAGGACCGGCTGGACCTGGCGGCGCTGCGGCAGGGCTTCGGCGCCGTGGCGGAACGCTTCGGCATGGCCTGGAGCCTGCGCGACCGGGGCGAGCGGCAGCGCGTCATGCTGCTGGCCTCCCGCTTCGACCACTGCCTCGCCGACATCCTCTACCGGTGGCGCATCGGCGAGCTGCCGATGATCCCGACGGCCATCGTCTCCAACCATCCGCTGGAGACCTATGCGCATCTCGACTTCGCCGGCATCCCCTTCCACCACCTGCCGGTGACGAAGGCGAACAAGCGGGAGCAGGAGGAGCGGATCTGGTCGCTGGTGCAGGAGACCGGCACGGACCTGGTGGTCCTGGCGCGCTACATGCAGATCCTCTCCGACGACCTCGCCGGGAAGCTGGCCGGGCGCTGCATCAACATCCACCATTCCTTCCTGCCGGGCTTCAAGGGCGCGCGCCCCTACCACCAGGCGCATGCGCGCGGCGTGAAGCTCATCGGCGCCACGGCGCACTACGTCACCGCCGATCTCGACGAAGGGCCGATCATCGAGCAGGACGTGGAACGCATCAGCCACAACGACACGCCCGATGACCTGATCCGCCAGGGCCGCGACATCGAGCGCCGCGTCCTGTCCCGCGCCCTGCTCTGGCAGCTCGAAGGACGCATCCTGCTCAACGGCAGCCGCACGGTGGTGTTCCGCGACTGATCCGGCCGCGCGTATGGCGTCCCGGCGAGCATGCACTCCATGAGTTGAGCAGCGGCGGGGTTCGCAGGTGGGAATACCGGACTAGGCTCCATCCCCCAATCACACGGAGGCCAGAAGAACCCCGATGAAACGATCCCTGCTTCCCGGCCGCGGCGCATTCCTGGCCCTCGCGGCGAGTGGCCTGTTCGGCCTCGCCGCCTGCGCCGATCCCTCCGCCCCCCCGCAAACCGCCACGGCCCCCGCGCCCGCGAATGCCGCACCAGCAGCCCAGCCCGTGGCCGCCACGCCGGATCAGCCCCTGGAAGGCGTCGCCTGGCGCCTCACGCAACTGGACGGGAAGCCTGTCTCCCCCGGCCAGAACCAGCGCGCCCCCTTCCTGCAGTTCGACGCGCAGAACAAGCGGGTTTCCGGCTCCGGAGGCTGCAACCGCCTGACCGGCACCTATCTGTCCGGACCGGGCACGCTGCGGATCGGCCCCGTGGCCAGCACCCGCATGGCCTGCCTCGACCGGGACACCGGGGAACGCGAGAACCGCTTCTTCGCCGCGCTGGAGGCGGCCAGGGGCTACCGGATCGCCGGGCGCGTGCTGACCCTGACCGATGGCGGCGGCCAGACCCTGGCGGTGCTGGAGGAAGCGACGCTGCGCTGAGGCGGATGCGGGCGGCGTCCGGATGCTTCCATCCGGACGCGATCCGCCCTAGCGGCCCAGCCCGTCCCAGAACTCCTTCACCTTGGCGAAGAAACCCTCGGATTCCGGCGAGGACCGGTCGCCCTCCCGCGCCTCGGCCTCGAACTGCTCCAGCAGCTCGCGCTGGCGGGGGGACAGGTTCTGCGGCGTCTCGACGCTGACCTGCACGTACATGTCGCCGCGCGCCGCCGAGCGGAGCACGGAGAAGCCCTTGCCGCGCAGGCGGAACTGGTCGCCCGCCTGGGTGCCCTGCGGGATGGTGACGCGGGCGCGGCCGCCATCGATGGTCGGCACCTCCACCGCCCCGCCCAGCGCCGCCTGGGTCATGCGCAGCGGCACGCGGACGAAGATGTTGTTGCCGTCGCGCACGAAGAGCGGGTGCGTACGCACGCCGATATCCACATAAAGATCGCCCGCGGGCGCGCCGCGGAGCCCGGCCTCGCCCTCGCCGGACAGGCGGATGCGCGTGCCGTCCTCGACACCCGCCGGAACGGTGACGTTGAGGGTGCGGTCGCGCTGCACGCGGCCGGCGCCCTGGCAGACCTTGCAGGGGTTCTTCACCGTGCGGCCGGTGCCGCCGCAGGTCGGGCAGGTGCGCTCCACCAGGAAGAAGCCCTGCTGCGCCCGGACCTTGCCCGCGCCATGGCAGGTGGCGCAGGTCTGCACGGAAGCCTTGCCGCCCTCGGCGCCCGAGCCGTCGCAGGCCTCGCAGGCCACGGAGCTGGGCACGCGGATGGTCTTCTTGACCCCGGCGAAGGCTTCCTCGAGGCTGATCTCGATGCTGGTGCGCAGGTCCGACCCACGGCCCGCCGCCGCGCCGCCCCGGCCACGGCCGCCGCCCGCGCCGCCACCGAAATTGGCGCCGAACATCTGCTCGAAGATGTCCTCGAAGGGCGAGCCGGCGAAGCCACCGCCGCCAAAGCCCCCGGCCCCGCCGCCACCCCCGCCCTCGAAGGCAGCATGGCCATAGCGGTCGTAGGCGGCGCGCTTCTCGCCGTCCTTGAGGACGTCGTAGGCCTCGTTGAGCTCCTTGAACCGCGTCTCGGCGCCCTTGTCGCCCTGGTTGCGGTCCGGATGGTACTTCATGGCGAGCTTGCGATAGGCCTTCTTCAGCTCGTCCTCGCCCGCGTCACGGGCACAACCCAGAATTTCGTAGTAATCGCGCTTTGCCATCGTCGTCCCGTTCGCAGGGCGGGCCTGGTCCGGCGATCCCGATCACCGAACCGGCCAATTTTCCCTGTGGCCTGCTGATCCGCGGCTGCCGCGGGCAGGACACCAGAGGCGCTTCATAGCAAAACGCCCGGCCCGGGGGGCAAAATCCCCACGGGCCGGGCGCCGTGCCCTACAGCGCCGGCAGGCCTCTCAGCCCGTCAGCCCTGGTTCTTCTTGTTGTGGTCCACGTCCTCGAACTCGGCGTCCACCACCTTGCTGCCGTCGCCCGGCTGGCCCCCGGCCGCACCACCGGCGCCCTGCCCCGCGCCCGGCGCGCCCTGGGAGGATGGGCCGGAGGCACCCTGGGCCTCGGACTGGGCGCGGTACATGGCCTCGCCCATCTTCATGGCCGCAGCGGACAGCCGCTCGGTCGCCTGCTTCAACGTCTCGGCATCGCCGTTCTCGCGGGCCGACTTCGCCGCTTCCAGCGCGCCCTCGACCTCGCCCTTCTCCGCCGCGCCGACCTTGTCGCCGGCCTCGGCCAGCGTCTTCTCGGTCTGGTGGATCAGGGCCTCCAGGTTGTTGCGCGCCTCGACCGCCTCACGCCGCTTCTTGTCCGCCTCGGCATTCGCCTCGGCGTCCTTGACCATGCGCTCGATGTCGTTCTCGCTCAGGCCGGAGCGGGCCTGGATCTTGATGTTCTGCTCCTTGCCGGTGGCCTTGTCCTTGGCGCTCACGGAGACGATGCCGTTCGCGTCGATGTCGAAGGTCACCTCGATCTGCGGCACGCCGCGCGGCGCGGGCGGAATGCCCTGCAGGTCGAAGTTGCCGAGCAGCTTGTTGTCCGCCGCCATCTCGCGCTCGCCCTGGAAGACCTTGATGGTCACCGCCGTCTGGTTGTCGTCGGCGGTGGAGAAGGTCTGGGACTTCTTCGTCGGGATGGTGGTGTTGCGGTCGATCAGCCGGGTGAACACGCCGCCCAGCGTCTCGATGCCCAGGCTCAGCGGGGTCACGTCGAGCAGCAGGACGTCCTTCACCTCGCCCTTCAGCACCGCGCCCTGGATGGCGGCGCCGATGGCGACCACCTCGTCCGGGTTCACGTTGCGGGCGGGCTCCTTGCCGAAGAACTGCTTCACCGTCTCGATGATCTTGGGCATGCGGGTCATGCCGCCGACCAGGATCACCTCGTCGATCTCGTTCGCGGCGAGGCCCGCATCCTTCAGCGCGTTGCGGCAGGGCTCCAGCGTCCGCTGCACCAGGTCATCGACCAGCGCCTCCAGCTTCGCGCGCGTCAGCTGCAGCACGAGGTGCTTCGGGCCGGTCGCGTCGGCGGTGATGAAGGGCAGGTTGATCTCGGTCTGCTTGGCCGAGGACAGCTCGATCTTCGCCTTCTCGGCGGCCTCCTTGAGGCGCTGCAGGGCGAGCTTGTCGCCGCGCAGGTCGATGCCGTTCTCCTTCTTGAACTCGTCGGCCAGGTAGTCGATCACCCGCTGGTCGAAGTCCTCGCCGCCCAGGAAGGTGTCGCCATTGGTGGACTTCACCTCGAAGACGCCGTCGCCGATCTCCAGCACGGAAACGTCGAAGGTGCCGCCGCCGAGGTCATAGACCACGATCGTGCCGGAGTTCTTCTTGTCGAGCCCATAGGCCAGCGCGGCGGCCGTCGGCTCGTTGATGATGCGCAGCACCTCGAGGCCCGCGATGCGGCCGGCCTCCTTGGTGGCCTGGCGCTGGGCGTCGTTGAAATAGGCCGGGACGGTGATCACGGCCTGGGAGACGGGCTCGCCGAGGTAGTTCTCGGCCGTCTCCTTCATCTTGCCCAGGACGTAGGCACTGATCTGCTGCGGCGCCATCTTGTCGCCGCGCGCCTCCACCCAGGCGTCGCCGTTGTCGGCGCGCACGATGTGGAAGGGGGCGAGGCTCTTCTCCTTCTGCACCATGGCGTCGTCGAAGCGACGGCCGATCAGGCGCTTCACGGCATAGAGCGTGTCGGTGGGGTTGGTCACCGCCTGGCGCTTCGCGGCCTGGCCGACCAGGCGCTCGCCATTCTTGGTGAAGGCGACCATGGAGGGCGTCGTGCGCGCGCCCTCGGCATTCTCCAGCACCCGGGCTTCGCCGCTTTCCATGATGGCGACGCAGGAATTCGTGGTGCCGAGATCGATGCCGATAACTTTGCTCATCCGTCTCTCCTCTGCGGCGGATCGGGACGGCCCTGCTCAGGCGCCGTGCCGGTCCCCATTTGCTCGGATGTGGGGAATTGGTTCGGACCGGGACCGGTCCGCGACCAAGGATGTATTGTTCCAGGGCTTTGGCAACAAGAGGGCAACACCCGCAAAGCGGCCCCTCCTTGCGCGCTTCCCGCGAGTCAGACCCCCGGATTCCGCCGGAAACCGCCGGTCAGGACCGGGATGCCCCGAAAGGCGGTCCAGGAGGCGGCGCTCCGGCAGACGGCGGGGCGGCCGGGCCGGGGCCTGCTCCGCGGAACAGGTAGAGGACGCGCTTGCCGTTCCGCGGGTCCCGCGCCTCGCCCACCGGGCGGAAGCCCAGCCTCGCATGGAAGGCGAGGCTGCCGGGGTTGGGCGGGTCCAGGTTGACCTCGCAGCCCACGCCGCAGCGCCCGGCGGCCAGGAGGCCCGCCGCCAGATCCTCGTAAAGGCGGCGGGCGATCCCCTGCCCGCGGGCCGCGGCGGCGACGGCCACACGGTCCACATAGACCGCATCCGGACGATGGCGGTGGACCCAGCCATGGTTCGGCCCGCGCAGCGGCAGGCCAGCGAAGGCGAGCAGGAAACCCAGGGGCCTGCCCGCCTCCCCCACCGCGACGCGGGCGCGGAAGGCGCCACGCGCCAGATCCGCGAATCCCGCCTCCCCGACCGCGTTCAGCTCCGCCGCATGGGCGTCGTTCAGCCTGGCCAGGGCGGGGATGTCGGCGGCCCGGATGTCGCGGCGGCGGATCAGGCCGGCTTGCCCGCGACCACCACCATGGCGGGGCGCAACAGGCGGCCGTTCAGCGTCCAGGCCGGGGTCCAGGCCTGGATCACCGTGCCCGGCTCCACGCCCGGCGGGGCCGGCTGCTCGGCCATGGCCTGGTGCAGCGCCGGGTCGAAGGGCCGGCCGGCCGCCTCCACCCGCTGCACGCCATGGCGCTCCAGCATGGAAAGGAAGGAGCGCTCCACCCCCTCGAAGCCGCCGCGCAGCTTGCCCAGCAGCTCGGGCTCGCCCGGTTCGGGCTGCGGCAGGGCATCGAGGCCCCGGCGCAGGTTGTCCGCCGCCTCGGCCACGTCGGTGGCGAATTTCTGGATGGCGTAGTTGCGGGCGTCCTCCACCTCCTTGCGCTGGCGGTTGCGGGCGTTCTGGGCCTCGGCCTCCGCCCGCATCCACTTGTCGCGCAGGGCGGCGAGCTCCTCCTCCAGCGCCGCGACGCGCTCCGATTCGGGCTGCGGCGGCAAGGCTTCCGCGGCCTCCCCCGCCTCCGGGGCCGGTGCCTCGTGGACGGGAATGGCGATGTCGTCCTCAGGGTGGGCCTGGCCTTGCCGCTCAGCCTCGGAAGGGTGCTTCCAGTTCGAATTGCTCATGAAAAATCCAGGTCGTCCGTGTGGGGCACCGGTCCATGCGGGACCGGAAACATGTCCTGTCCCACCTAGGGTCCGGAAGCCTTCGCGGCAAGGCGCGGGCTTGGCGGAGCGGGGCAGCGGGCTCATCTTCCCGGTCCACATGACCGAGCCCTCTCCCGAGATTTCCCCGATGGCCGAGCGGATCGAGGCACGGCTGGAACGCCTGGACCTCGACCCCGCCAGCGCCACGAAGAAGGCGGGACTGCCGCCCGGGAGCATCGAGCGCATCCTGACGGGACAGGCGCCCAGCCCGCGCGGCACGCCGCTGCGCAAGCTGGCGGAGGTGCTGGAATGCTCGGTCTCCTACCTCGTGGGGCTGGACCCGGACGCCCCTCCCCCGCCCGAGCTGCTGGCGGAGGAACAGGGGGATTTCGGCCTGCTGTCCGGCGACCAGGAAGCCCTGCTGCGGGCCTATGGCCGGCTGGACATGGCCTCCAAGCAGGCCCTGCTGCATGTCGCCCGGAAAATGGCCGGACCGGAGCCGGAACCGGAGGCGAAGCCGGCTAGGAGCCGGCGCAAGGCCTGATACGAACGGCGGACCTTCCCTTCACCCATGGGCTCCGGCGTGGTTTCGTCTGGCCACCCCCGGGGGAGAGGCCCTGCCTCTCGCCCCGGCCCCCTCTCCGCCAGGACCCTGCGGGCCCTGGGCCCGATGAGTTGGTGCTTCCGGCAAAGGCCGGTGCCGGGGGCCGGTCCCGCAGGGCTGGTGCACACGGCAGTGCCGGCAGCGGAAGAAAACACCCATTCCCATATTGGTGGCGCCGGCAGCCCGCCGGAAAGCCTTGCCCTCCGGCGCGATCCGGCCACAGCCAAGGCCGGAGAACGGAAGGTCCAGTGTCAAACATATGCGTTTGACCAGGTTCCTGGCGAAGGCAGAGCCCTCCCCTCGGGCCAGGAGCACCCCCGCCGGCCTCACCGTCACCCGGACAGGTCACGGCCACCGCAAACGTTCCTTGCTTCCCTGCCCGCCCGGCGATATAGGAATATAATCAACGCCACCCCTTTGCAGCGTCGTCTGCCCCTGTGGCGGGCATCTGGCCAACCCTACCCGCCACCCAGGACAAAGCTCTGCACCTGCCAAGCCGCATAAAGGACTAAAAACCTAAAACACTAAAATCCTAAAGCGTCACAGCCGGTGACGATAACCTCCGGGGCACGGGGGCATGGCAAAGACCCACCCCCTGACCCGCGGATACGAAGCGCGGCGGCCGTCACGCCGGACGAAGGCGCCGGACGAGACGGACCAGGAAGGGCAGGAAGGCGAGCGCCAGGGCCACCAGGGCCACCCACTGGGCGGGGCGCAGGCCATAGCCGAGGGCCAGGTTGGCCCGCAGCACCAGCGCGGCGGGGACGCGGGTAGCCAGGGCGTACCAGCCGTATTCGATGACGGCGGTGCCGAGGGTGGCGAGGGGCACGAGGGCAAGCAGGGGCAGGAAGCCGGTCCGCCGCGTGGCCGGAAGCAGGCGCCAGAGGATGAGCCAGAGCAGGAAGCCCGCCATGAGCACGGCCTCGGAAACATCGACCTTCGACTGCATGAAGAAGTGCAGCGCGCCCAGGCCGGCGATCGGGAAGACCAGCCGGTGCAGGCGCTTCCAGTTGCGGCCCATGCGGCGGACCGCGCCGTCGGTGGAGGTCCAACCCAGGACGCAGAGGCCGAGCACCGCCGCGAAACCGATGGTGAGGTAGGTGCGCTTCAGGATCTCGCCGGCGACGTGGAACAGGTCGAAGCGCTGGTCGATCACATAGAGCATCAGGTGCGCCAGGGCATAGGCCAGGGCGGCGAGGCCCAGCATCCGCCGCAGCACCACGACACGGGGCCATTCCGCCAGGTAGCGCAGGGGCGTGACGGCGAGCGAGATCAGCAGGAAGCGGATGGCCCAAAGGCCGGTCTGGTGCGTCGCCTCCATATAGGGCTCGGCGCCGAGCGTGCCCGTGCTCCAGCGCAGCCCGGCGATCAGGCCGGGCAGCAGCGTGGCCAGGAAGACGGCGGTCTTGAAGGGCGAGACGCGGCCGCCCCGGTCCAGCCAGGGCCAGGGAGCCACGGAAGAAACGGCCCGGGAGGAACCCCGGGAAGCCGGGCGGCCCGCCTCGGCGGGGGCGCCTTCCGGGCGGGTGCCCCCCGGGCGCGGGCGGCGCGGGCGGGTGGCCCCCGCGGGAAGGTCGGGCGGAGGGCCTGGGGAAAGGTCGGAGGACATGCCGCGGCCTCAGTTGGACGGGGAAACGCCGTCCTTGGCGACCGTGACACGGGTTGCGGTAAGGCGGCCCTCGGCGTCGCGGGTGGCGCCGAACATCACCGCGGCGCCGGGCTTCAGGTCCTCGCGCGTGGCGGGGACAGGGGTGACGACCGGCGTGCCGGGCGGCACATGGATGCGCAGCGTCTGGCCCTTGTAGGCCATGGTGAGTTCGCGGCCGGAGGTGGCGGAGACGGCGGCATCGACCGTCGCATTGGTCATGCTGGTGCCCGGCAGGTCCCAGGGATAATGCCCCTCGCCGACGCCGCGCATCGCCTCGGGAAAGACCTGGACGGCGCGGGCCTCCAGAGTCGCGCCCTCGCCCGGCACGCCGACGATGCCGAGATAGTCGCCAGGCTTGATGCTGGAAAGCTCCACCGGCCTGGGCGAGACGACGGTCAGGTTGCCGGCGAGGGTCACGGGCAGCGTGTCGCCGTCGCGGGTCTTCACCACCATCGAGGCACCCTCGACCGAGACGATGCTGCCCCGGATGCGGACGGGCGCGGCCTGCGGGGCGGTGCCCGGCTGAGCCACCCCAGGGGCCACCCCAGGGGCCACTCCGGGGGCCACTCCGGGGGCCACTCCTTGCGCCAGGGCCGGCACCGGCCATGCCTGCGGCAGGACGGCCAGGGATGCGGCCAGGACCGCGGGCAGGATGCGGGAAGAATCGGGCATCGGCGTTCGGAAGCTCCAACGGCGGCACGCCGTGCGGGCCGGAACGCCGCTGAACAGCTCGCCCGCACGGCGTGCCGCCGGGGGCTGCGCGGGACATCTGCGGGGATCAGGCACGCGGCGCGGACCGGGGTTAGGTGTGGGAGCCCCATGGGGATGCAAGGGCCGGCCCCGGGCCTGTCGGATAATTCACGCCGCTCCCCGGCGCCCCCCCCTTGCCGTGGCGGGCCGCTAGCCGCAGCCGCAGCCGCCGGCCTTGCGGGCGCCCGCCGCCCCGGCATGGTCCGGCCGGGTGGAGGGATCGCGCGACAGCCCCTTGGCCGCCAGCTCGGCTTCGTAGGCCGGCCACCAGCCTTCCTGCTCCTCCCCCAGCCGGCGCAGCACCGTCCAGCTGTAGATGCCGGTGTCGTGCAGGTCGTCGAAGACGATCCGGACCGCGTAATGGCCGACCGGCTCCAGCGCCATGATGCCGACATGGCGGCGGCCCGAAACCAGCTTCTTCTGGCCCGGACCGTGGCCCTGCACCTCGGCGGAGGGGCTTTCCGCCCGCAGGTACTCGGCCGGCAGGCTGTGGCGCACCCCGTCCGGCCAGGCGACCTCCAGCCGCTTCTCCGCCCGGCGGAGGCGCAGCTCCGTCGGGACCAGGGGCGCGGCGATGCTCACCCGTCGAGCCGGCGCGCCTCGTCCGGCAGCATGATCGGAATGCCGTCGCGGATCGGATAGGCCAGCCCGGCCTTGTCGCTGATCAGCTCGCCGCGCTCGCGGTCATAGCGCAGCGGTCCCTTGGTCACGGGGCAGACCAGGATCTCCAGCAGGCGGGGATCGACCGGGGCGGATGTCTTGGTGTCGTTCATCGTCTCGTTCTCGTTCAGCTCGGCCTGCCGGACGGCGAGGCGTCCGGCCCGCCGAGGGCATCCATCTGCAACAGGGTCACCAGCGTCCTCGCCCGGTCTTCCGGAGTCGGGGCCTCCAGCAGCGCCTGCTTCTCGCGCGGATCGAAGGGACAGACCATGGCCAGCGTGGTGACCAGCATCGGGTCCGGCAGCTTCTCGATCGCCTCCCAGTTCGCCTCGATCCGCCGCGCCCGGAAATAGGGGTGCAGCGCCGACATCAGCGCCGCGCGGTCGAGCAGGGGCTCCGCGCCGCCGGTCTCCAGATCGGCAAGCCAGGGGCGGTAGTCTGCCCGGACCCGCCGGTAGCCCCCCGGATGCAGGGGCAGCTCCTGGCGCACCTGGAAGCGGAGCAGGCCGGTCAGGGTGATCAGCAGCCGCCCGTCCTCCGTCTCGGAGAAGGAGGAGACGCGGCCCAGGCAGCCCGTGCCGTAGAGACCGGGCGGGGTGGCCCCCGGCGCGCTGGGATCGGGCTGGATCATGCCGAAGAACCGCCCCCGGCCCAGGCTGTCCTGCACCATGGCGAGGTAGCGGGGCTCGAAGATGTTCAGCGGCAGCCGGCCTTGCGGCAGCAGCAGCGCGCCCGTGAGCGGAAAGACCGCGATCTCTTCCGGCAGGCTTTCGGGCCCGGGATGGAAGGCGGGCACGGGCGCGCCACCGTTCAGCTGAACAGCAGGGTCGAGAGCTTGCGCCGCGCCGCGACCGAGGCCGGGTCGGCGAAGCCCCAGGCTTCCAGGAACTTCAGCAGCTGCTTGCGCGCCGCCTGCTCGTTCCATTCGCGGTCGCGCCGGATCGAATCGATCAGCGCATCCACGGCGGCGGCCTTCTCCCCGGCGGCGTTCAGCGCCACGGCAAGATCGATCCGGGCGGCATGGTCGTCCGGATCGGCGGCCACGCGCTGCTCGAACTCCGCCAGCCGGGCGCGGGCCTCGCGGCCCTGCTTCGCGAGTTCCAGCGCCGAGCGGACCGAGGCGATCTCGGCATGGTTGGCGATCTTGGCCGGGATCTGGTCGAGCACGGCCTCTGCCTGGTCTTCCTCGCCCAGGGCCATGAGGGCGCGCACCAGCCCGGCATAGGCTTCCGCATTCTCGGGCTCCGCCTGGATCAGCTCGCCGAAGAGCTGCAGGGCGCCAGCGTGGTCGCCCTCCTCGGCGGCGGCCTTGGCCTCGCCCAGCAGGTCGGCCGTGGGCATCTGCCCGCCGGCCAGCTTCAGCAGCGCCTCGACGAAGCGCTTGACCTCGCTTTCCGGCAGGGCGCCCTGGAAGAGATCGGCGATCTGCCCCTTCCAGAAGGCCACGACCGTCGGCACCGACTGCAGCGGCAGGCCCATCTGGGCAAGCTGCCGCACCAGCGCCTGATTCTTGTCGATGTCGATCTTGACCAGCTTCACCCGGCCGCCGGCGGCGCGGGTGACCTTCTCCAGCGTCGGCGTGAGCTGCTTGCACGGACCGCACCAGGTCGCCCAGAAATCCACCAGGATAGGCGTCTGGCGCGAAGCCTCGACCACATCCTGCATGAAGCTGTTCTGGTCGCTGTCGCGGATGATGTCGGCGTCGCCGCCGCCCGCGGCGGGGCGATTCGGGTCCAGGATAGTGTCCATGTGGGTGGGTTCCCCAACTTCGTTTGCGCTCATAGATGCGCCTGTGGAGCCCGGACGCAATGGCCCAGGGCATAGATCGCCCCTCCGCCTGGGGTTCCGGTGGCCTGGAAGGGCGGGAAGGAACGGCCGGATGGCAGCCCTGCGAAAAACTGGGGCGGGGACCCTTGTCAGCCTGTCACCGGCATGTCAAAAGCCCGGCCACAGACGGAGCGCGGGCGTAGCTCAGGGGTAGAGCACAACCTTGCCAAGGTTGGGGTCGAGGGTTCGAATCCCTTCGCCCGCTCCAGTCGGTCTCCTCACAACCTGTCTCTCCCGACCAGGGCACCGCGCTGAGGCGCAGGTTTCCTGCGGTTTTCGGTCTCGACCTTGATGGTGCAAGGTCGGAACGTGGGCGGGTTTTCTCTCCGAAATGCCGGAGACTCTCTCCACCTTGAGGGTAGGTCGATTTTGCCAACGGGGTGTGGATCGGCATGGAATAGGAACCCTGTTGGAGGGGTGATCGGCGTCCAAACGGGACCCCACTGACGGCGGGGTTCACAGTGGTTTCCGGGATGATCGGGAGCCAGTGCTGGGATGCTGGTCGTGGAGACAGTGGCAAAGATCCGGCGCCTGCACCGGGTGCAGGGCAAGTCGATCAAGGCGATCTGTCGTGAGCTCGGGATTTCGCGAAAGGTGGTCCGGAAGGTTCTGCGGT